>JAAWKB010000047.1 GCA_022797115.1 Oscillospiraceae bacterium | reverse complement strand
CCTTTCTCATGAGAAAGGGGCAAAAACATGCCTGAGACGTACCAATCAATCCGGATTGACCGGGACCTCCGGCCCGGCTACTATGACAAATTCCGCTGCCTGATGTCGGGCTGCCAGCTCAACTGCTGCCGGGATGACTGGCAGATCACTTTTGGGAAAAAGGACTATCTGACGGTGAAGAAGCAGAGGGGCTCCCCGGAGCTGAACCGGCGGCTGGGGAAATGCTTGCAGCGCACCCGCGGGGAGGCCATGTCGGAGGAAAACAACTATGGGCATTTCACCCGGGAAACAGGGCAGTGCCCCCTGCTGAGCGGGGACTGCCTGTGTATGCTCCAGCAGGAGAAGGGGGCGGAGGTCCTGCCCGCGGTGTGCCGGGATTTCCCGCGGATAAAAAGATATATGCCCTCCGGGTATTTGGAGCGGTCCCTGTCCCCGGCCTGCGAGGGGGTGCTGGCCCTGCTGTGGGAGCTGCCGGAGGGGGTGGATTTTACCTCTGACCCTCTGCCGGAAAAAGAGCGATACTGGGCCTTCCCCAAGAGGGATTCCGATATTGCCGCCATCCATTTTCAGGAGATCCGCTCCCTGTGCATTGACCTTTTGCAGGACCGGCGGTTCCCGCTGGCGGAGCGGATCATGATGGTGGGGCTGGCGTTGAAGCCTCTGGCGGAGGGGGAGTCGGACTTTTCCCGCTGGCTGGCCCAGGTACGCGCCCTGCCGGGGACCGCCCAGGCCGCCGGGCTGCTGGCGGGGGTGGAGCGGGGGAAGGCCCTGCCGCTGTTCCTGACCAATGCGGTGACGGTGCTGTTTTCCCCCAAGAACCGGGGGAATGATACCCTTCCCCTCCGGATAGCGGCGGCCCTTTGGCTGGACATGGGGAGCGAGGGGGATACCCGCCGCCTGCTGGCGGGGCCCTATCTGACGGCCCAGGCCCGGTTCGACAAGCAGTTTGCCGGGCGGGAGTACTTTATGGAGAACCTGGCGGTTGCCCTGTTTTTCCATCAGGGCCTGCCCGATATGAACGGCCCGGAGGAGCTATGGCGGAGCTATCTGAATTTCTGCAACCTCTATTCCATATACCGCTTTGCCGCCGTCATGAGCTGCCGGGAGGGTGCGCCGGGGGACCGGGACGAGCTCTTCCGTCTGCTGGTCCATGTGAGCCGGGCCCTGCTCCATAGCCGGGAACGGCAGGTGGATTTGCAGGATTCTCTGTTTCAGAATGACAGCGCGACGCTGGCGCATATGGCGGTGCTGCTGAGCGGCAGCCTGTAGGCCGTCAGTCCGCTGTGATCTCCAGTGCTGCCACGCGCCCCAGGCCGTCGCGGTCCAGCAGGATGACCTGATGGGAGACGGGGGCCTCGTCCGCTGAAGGGACGGAGTACGCCGTGCGCTTCACACCCGCCGCGCTGGTTTCCTCCACCAATGCCCAAGCCGCGCCTGCCGCCCATTTGACAGTGGGCAGATCATCCTCCAGGGGCAGGTCCACGGTTTGGAGGACCGTGTTGTCCGAACCAAATTGGGTGACAGCCAGCCGCTCCAGCCGGGGCGTCTCCCGCACACTGACGGATACCTCGACACGCTCCGTGGATGCCGACCCATTGGCCGTCACTGTCTGCTCATCGTCCAGAGAGAACCCGAAGTTGCCGCCCCCGCCGAAGCTGTTGCCGCCATCCAGATAAACCCTGCCGTCCTCTGTCTGATAGACCCGATAGCCCGTCCAGAGGGCATTATGGCTGTCCCAATCCGCCCCCGCACCCACGGGCGGGCCATAGAAGACCGTCCCGCTGAGACTGTGGATGATCTTCTTGCCCGCATCCTCGATGGTAACATGGAATTCGTTCCCATTTTCGCCGGCGGCCATGTTGGAGATCATGGAGTAGTAAGGGTCGCCGTCCGGCAGGGTCCTCTTGGCGGCAAACAGGGTATAGCCGCCCTCCATGCCGGGGAAGATGTAGCCGCCGTCCCCGTCCTCCTCAGCGAACAGCACCTGGCGCGGGAGAGCAAACGCGCCGTAGCCCTCCATGCTGACGCGGCTGGAGCCGTACTCTGTCAGATGGGGATTGTCATAAAACTCCAGCCCCCTGTTGGCCGTGCAGAAGGCGTAGACCCCGATAAATTTGTCCCCGCTGCCCGCGTTCACCTCCGGCCTCGCCAGGGAACAGCCCGCCAGCAGCAGTGCCGCCGCCAGGGCGGCGGCCAGCCGTCTAACCCTCGTTTTCATGGTTCTCCTCCAATCTCCCGTCAAAGCGCAGGATATCCCCCACGCCGCAGTCCAGGTAGTAGCAGATTTTGTTGATGGTGTGGAAACGCACGCCGTTGGCCTTGCCGGAGCGCAGGATGGACAGGTTTGCTTCTGTGATGCCGATCTTGGCGCACAGCTCCTTGCCGGTCATGCCCCGCGCCCGCAGCATCTCGTCCAGATGTACCGTAATGGCCATAGCGCCCCCCTAAATGATGCTCCCGTTGTCGTCGCTGACCGCCTTGGCCCGCCGGAAGTAGCGGCACAGCAGCCCCAGCGCCGCCGCCAGCAGGAGGGGGGCAAAGGGGAAGGACACGGTAAATGTGCTTGTACGGAGGACGGAGAGCAGCAGGAATTGCAGCAGGTTCCCCGCTACGCAGATGGCGGCTGAGAGGGCGGCAATCCGGCCGCACCGGCCGCTCAGCGTCTCCGCCAGGGCCACCGTCCCCTCCCCGAAGGGGTCCTCCTCCATTTGCAGGGCCAGCGTCCCGCCCCAGCGCAGGACCCGGCAGCCCAGCAGCGTGGGGGCCAGATCCGCCGCCGCCAATGCCGCCAGCAGCAGGTAGGTGGGCATGAGCGCCGCGGTGGGAAGGGCGGTGTTGCCCTGGGCGGTAGCGGCGATCTTCTGCCACAGGCCGGCCGCCTGGAACAGGACGGCCAGGCAGGCCCACAGCAGCGCAGCCCAGCGCAGCAGCCCCGCCATGGCGGCGCCCGGGGTGGGCGACGCCATCAGCTGTTCCAGCCCCTGCAGCGCCGCCCAGGCCAGCAGGGTGGAGGATACGCAGCCGGCGGCGGCCATGCCCACAAAAGAAGCCGCGTCATATGCAGGGGCCAGCAGGGTGGGGTTTACCAGATAGAACAGCCCCGCCAAGAGCTCCCCCGAAGCCAACAGCAGCAGCCAGTCGTACCGGCTCCGCCCCCGCTGCAGCAGCCCAAGCCCGGGCAGCGCCGCCAGCCCTAACACCAGGGCCCAGGCCCCCACGTTCCCCGCCGGGCCGGAGAGGGACAGCTCCCGCAGCCATATCCCCAGTTTCCCCAGCGGGCACAGTGCGCCCACGCCCCATATGCCCAGTATGGGGAGCAGGATCGCCCAATATTTTGCATCCTTCATCGGTACGGCCACCTTTCTGATTATTGTTTTACAATAATTTCTTGATGGCACCAGTGTAACAGGAAAATTATTGTTTGTCAATAATTTTTGGAGGAATCCGCCGGGGGGATTTCCTGGAAAATGACGGATATGGAAAAAAATTTGAAAATATCGTTGCTTAATGGGGGGATTTCGATTATAATAGAGCTTGACCAGGGGACGTGCAGCGGGTCTCCTGATCTATTTTTATTTTAGGAGGTATCTGTCATGTTGTTTGAGATGTGGCTCGGCCACTCCCTGATCCAGGCGGAGGACACCTGGGGCCTGATGGGCGTTATGTGTGTCTCCGTAGCCCTGGCAATCTGGCTGGAGCAGAAATATCAGTGGGCGTCTAAAGTGTCCGGTGCGATTATCGCCCTGATCCTGGCTATGTTTATGGCCAATGTGGGCATCATCCCCGTCAAGAGCGTCCTGTACGACGATATTGTCTGGGGGTTCGTGGTCCCCATGGGCATCCCCCTTCTGCTGCTCCAGTGCAACATCAAAAAGATCTGGAAGGATGCCGGCCGGATGCTGACGATCTTCCTCATCGGCGCGGTGGGCACCGTGGTGGGCGCATTCCTGGCCTACTTCCTGCTGCGCGGCCCCTTTGGCGACGCCCAGGGCCTCGCCAAGGTCGCGGCCATGATGACCGGCTCCTATATCGGCGGCGGCGTCAACTTCACCGCCCTGGCCAGCACCTTCGACGCAGGCGGCCTGACCGCCTCCGCCACCGTGGCGGACAACCTCCTGATGGCCTGCTACTTCTTTGTGCTCATCGCCTTTGCCGGGATGCGCTTCTTCCGCAGCAGGTACAAGCACCCCCATATTGACGAGGTGGAGAGCGGCACCGCCAACCGCGACGCTGCCCAGACCCAGGCTGCCGCCTTCTGGAGCCGCAAGGATATCTCCCTGAAGGACATCGCCATGAACTTTGCCTACGCTATCGTCGTGGTCTGGGCCGCCAACCTGATCGCCGGGCTGTTCTCCCCTATGGCCGCCAGCGCAGAGGCTGCCGAGGGCGCTGCCTCTATCCTGCTCAACTTTGTGGGCCGGTTCTTCGGCAGTCAGTATGTGTGGATTACGACCATCTCCGTTATTGTGGCGACCTTCTTCACTGGATCTGTAGAGAAGATGCACGGCTCCCAGGAGATCGGCACCTACCTGATCTATCTCTTCCTGTTTGTCATCGGCGTGCCCGCCAATATCTATACCGTTGTCACCGAGGCGCCGCTGCTGCTGGTGCTGACCTTCACTATGGTGGTTACTAACATGCTCTTCTGCTTTATTGGCGCAAGGCTGCTGCGCTTTGATCTGGAGGATGCCATTATTGCCTCCAACGCCAACATTGGTGGCCCCACCACCGCCGCCGGTATGGCGATCTCTCAGGGGTGGTCCAAGCTGGTGGGCCCGGCGATGCTGATCGGCACCCTGGGCTATGTCATCGGCACCTATGCCGGCACCGTTGTCGGCATCGCCCTGGGGGCGTAAACTGTCCAAGGGAGGGGCTTTCCAGCCCCTCCCTTTTTCGTACAAGGAAAGGAGCAAACCCATGAAGGTATTTGACGCGCATTCCGATATCTGGAGCGATGTGACGGCACACCGCCTGGCGGGCGGGACCAGCGTGCTGCGCCGCCGGCATATGGACCGGCTGGCGAAAGGCGGCGTGGAGGGCAGCATCTTTGTGATCTGGGTGGACCCGCCCTATGACGCGGCGCCCATGGCCCGCACAAGGGACATCATGGCCGCAGTCCGGGCGGAGCTGGGCGAGGACGGCGCGGTGACGGTGGTACACACCTATGAGGAGATGATGGCCGCCCGGGACGCGGGGAAGTTCTATGTGTTTATCGGCATCGAGGGCCTGGACGCCATCGGGGAGGACCTGGAGCGGATCGACTGGTACTACGAATTTGGGGCCCGCCACGCGGGTTTGACCTGGAACGAGGCAAACGCCCTGGCTACCGGCGTGAATGGGGACCCGGGCAGGGGGCTGACGGGAGCCGGCAGGGCGGCAGTGCGGAAGATCCAGGAGAAACACATGCTGCTGGACATGTCCCACATCAACGAGCGGTCATTTTGGGACGTGGTGGACACTGCGGCAGCCCCAATCGCCGCCACCCACTCCAACTGCCGGGCCCTGTGCGATGTGCCGCGGAACCTGACGGACGAGCAGCTGCGGGCCATCCGGGACTTGAAAGGCGTGGTGGGGCTCAACGCCTTCAACGGCTTTGTGGACCTGGACCCCGCCAGGCAGGACGTGGAGCATCTGGCCCGGCACGCGGCCCACATGGTTGACGTGATGGGCATCGAACACGTAGGCTGCGGGTTCGACTTCTTTGAGTTCCTGGGGCAGGACGCTATGGGCTCCATGACGGATGTCTCCCCCTCCACAGCCGGCCTGGCCGACAGCTCCCAGGTCCCTAACCTCTTCGCCTGCTTTGAGCGGATGGGCATGACATCTGCGGAGATGGAAAAAATTGCCTTTGGCAACTTCCACAGCCTCATCCGCCGGGTGATCGGCTGAGCGGAAAAATTTGGGATACCTGCCGGATTCCGGTTGCGCGGGTGCGGGCAGTTGTGGTACACTGTTTGCGCCGGTACGGCGCAGCCCGCCATATTCCGGCCGTCTTTCGTATATACTACGGGCAAGGAGTGTGAGCGATTATGGAACAGATTTATGTCACCGGGCACCGCAACCCGGACAGCGATTCCGTGGTCTCCGCCATGGCCTACGCGGCCCTGTGCAACGCCGTAGGCGACCGGCAGTATGTGGCCGCCCGCCTGGGCCACCTCAGTGACGAGACCAAGCTGATTTTGAACCGGTTCGGCTTCGAGCCGCCCCTGCTCATTAAAAACATGCGCACCCAGGTCCAGGACCTGGACTTCGACGTGCCCCCCATCCTCCATGAGGCCGTCACCGTCAACCGGGCCTGGTCCGCCATGGGCGAGGACTCCCAGATCTCCGCCATCCCCATCACCGATGACGAGGGCCGTCTGCGTGGGATGCTCACCGCCGGGGATATTGCCGGCTTTGACATGGAGACCATCGAGAACCCTGTGCTGTGGGAGGTCCCCCTTTTCAATATTCTCAGCGTGCTGGAGGGCCAGCTGCTCAGCGAGACGGAGAAGGTCATCAACACCATCACCGGCCAGGTGATCCTGGCCCTGCCCCAGGGCGGCGAACCCTTCCCCGTCCGGCAGCAGGATACCATCCTCATCTGCGGCCACCAGCCGGACATGCTGCGTCAGGCGGTGGAGTTTGGTGTGGCGTGCGTCATCCTCTGTCAGGCGGAGCTGCCCGAGGGCATCCGGGAGCTGGTGAAGAACACCTGCATCATCTCCACCCCCTACGACAGCTTCCAGGCCGTGCGCCGCATCTTCCAGGCCATCCCGGTCGGGCGGCTGGCCAAGCAGAAGGAGATCACCGCCTTCCACCTGGAGGACTATATTGACGACGTCCGGGAGGTGGTTTTGCAGAGCCGCTACCGCAGCTACCCCATCCTGGACAGCCAGGACAAGGTGGTGGGCACCCTGTCCCGCTACCATCTCATCCGCCCCCGGCGCAAGCAGGTGGTGCTGGTGGACCACAATGAGGCGGCCCAGTCCGTCCCCGGCCTGGAGCAGGCCGACGTGCTGGCGATCATCGACCACCACCGCCTGGCGGACATCCAGACGAAAAATCCCATCTATTTCCGCAACGAGCCCGTAGGCAGCACCTGCACCATCGTGGCGGGGATGTACCAGGAGCGGGGCCTGATGCCCTCCCCCAAGCTGGCCGGGCTGATGGCCGCGGCCATCGTCTCCGATACGGTCATGTTCAAATCCCCCACCTGCACCCCCCGGGACCGGAAGATGGCCGAGCGTATGGCCCACATTGCGGACCTCTCCCTGGACGAGCTGGGCCGGGAGATCTTCTCCGCCTCCACCCCGGAGGACAAGCCGGTCAGCCAGCTGCTGTTCACGGATTTCAAGGAGTTCCACATCGCCGGCCACGACTTCGGCGTCAGCCAGATCACCTGCGTGGACTCCGACCGCCAGCTGATGCGCAAGGACGAGTTCCTGGTCCTCATGGAGCAGACCCGGGCGGAGCACGGCTACAGCATGATCCTGCTGATGCTGACAGACGTACTGCTGGAGGGCAGTAAGGTGCTGTGCGTGGGCGGGGAGGACACCTTCCAGCAGGCGTTCAACACGGAGCTGAAGGAACACGAGGCATTCCTGCCCCGGATTATGTCCCGGAAGAAACAGATCATCCCCATGCTGTCGGCATTGTGGGGCTAATAGGGAGGCCGTTATGGAAGTCGTCAACAATAAAGAGGGGAAACCACTGGAATTCTATCTGGAGCAGTTCCGGGCGGGCGACCCGGAGGAGATGGCCGCCCGGTGCGCCCTTCCCTGGGATGGGGAGGGCAGGCTCCTGTCGATGGCGCTGCTGGGGGATGAGTTTACCGTCTCCCATCCGGATTTCACCGTTGCCGGGCCCTCGCCCTTGACCAATGCCGAGCGCATCCTGCTGCTGCGCTACCTGCTGGACGGCCATTCCGCCATGGCGGGCGGGCAGTACCTGACCTACCGGGAGCTGCCCTGGGGGGAGGTCTACCTCCGGCAGTTCACCGGGCGGTGTATCAACCGCTTCGCCTTCTCTTACGGGAACAAGCCGGAGCTGCTGAATCAGATTATGGAGCGGCTGCCAGCCAAACGCCTGGAGCGCAGCGACTGCGGCTGGGAGCTGGAGCTGATGCCGGGGCTGTCCATCCAATTCTTGCTGTGGCTGGGGGACGACGAGTTCCCCCCCAACGCCCAGATCCTGTTCTCCGATAATTTCCGCTACGCCTTTACCGCTGAGGACTTGGCCAATGCGGGGGATATCGTGCTTAACCGGATGAAAAAGCTGGGCCTGGAGGCACAGAAGGAGGGGCGGGCATGATTGCGCTCGCGTTTTTTGCCACAATCCTTGCGGGCTATCTCACTGATTCCCTCATTGGTACGCGGTTTAATTGGCCCGGCGCCGGGGCCATCGCAGCGGTCGCCACCATGGGGAGTTTCCTCCTCTGGGCAGTCCGCCACCCGAAGCCCCAGGGAAACCCGATGGATGAGGACGAGGACTCATAAAATCCCCGGCCTCCAAGCCCTCTGTGTAGGTGCCCCGTCGATCCGGTGTATGGCGGGGAAAGGGCTGCTGCCTGGGGAAATGCGTGCAGGGGGGAAACTGGGCGCAGGAATGCACTAAAATAGGGGAGAATCATGAAAATGGAATGACAATCGCGGTCATTTCCGGCGATGAGAAGGTACTTGTTGACGTACAGTCCGCACTAGACCCTGCGATGACTGTCAAATACGAGGCTGGCACAGCGCGCCTTGCCATCGACAAGCGCGTGATTGCAGAAGACTTTTTCATCCTCAGTACCGGTATGGCCGGTGAGGTTTTGCAGAAGTTCATCAATTACCATATAAAGGCGGCGATCTGGGGGGATTATTCCCACTACACAAGTAAACCGTTGAAGGATTTTATATATGAATCCAACCACGGCAAGGATTTTTTCTTTACAGCGACGCAGGAGGAGGCCGTCAAGCGGCTGGCAGAGGCGCTGTGACGGCCGGGTGCAGGCTCCGGGCCTGTTGTGGTAATGGGATATTTGCAACATGATGTCGCAAAATCCCTGTAAAAAGACGCCTTTGTCGTGCAAATGACCGATTCAACCTTGACAAATCCCAGTCTGTTGGATATACTATGTCCTGATAAAAAGGCCGTGAAGGGGAGTAGTACGCAGCCCGCAGATGCGCAGAGAGGGACCGGTTGGTGTAAGGTCCTGTGAAGCGGGCGCGGAAGTCGCCCCCGAGCCCCGCCCTTGATTCGTGTAGTAGGGGGCGGCGGATGCCCCCGTTAAAAGGCAGTGAGCGTCCCCCGGGAAACGGGGGGAAGTCAGGTGGTACCGCGGATCTGTATTCGCCCTGAGCAGTAGCTGCTCAGGGCGTTTTTTTGATGAGAGCGGGCGTTCCGGCCGTTTATCGGCAGCAAAACCGGGAAACTGGTACAAAAACCCTCGCTGGGCATACCGCCAACTGTCAAACAATCCCTGGTTAGCAAAGCGGAGCTTTGCGCAAAAAGTTTTCTTTTGATTCTTTTCTTGTTCACAAGAAAAGAATGTAAGCCGAAAAAAGGAGAGCATCATGAGAAAAGAACTGCCAAAAACCTATGAGCCCCAGGAGGTGGAGGGGAAAATCTATCAGGCGTGGATGGATGCGGACTGTTTCCACGCCGCACCCAACCCGGACAAGAAGCCGTTTTCTATCGTCATGCCGCCTCCCAATGTCACTGGCCAGCTCCACATGGGCCATGCTATGGACTGCACCCTTCAGGATATCCTGGTCCGCTACAAGCGGATGCAGGGGTACGAGGCGCTGTGGATGCCGGGCACGGATCACGCGGGCATTTCCACCCAGGTAAAGGTGGAGGAGGAACTGCGCAAAAACGAGGGCCTTAGCCGCCATGACCTGGGCCGGGAGAAATTCCTGGAACGTGTGTGGGCCTGGAAGGAGAAGTACGGGGCCCGTATTGTAGAACAACAGAAAAAAATGGGCATCTCCTGCGACTGGGACCGCGCCCGGTTCACCATGGATGAGGGCCTCTCCAAGGCCGTGCGTGAGACCTTCTGCGAGCTCTATGACAAGGGCCTCATCTACAAGGGCAGCCGGATCATCAACTGGTGCCCCCACTGCACCACCGCTCTCTCCGACGCGGAGGTGGAATATGTGGACAAGCCGGGCCACCTGTGGTATATCCGCTACCCCCTCTCCGATGGCAGCGGCGACCTGGTGGTGGCTACCACCCGCCCGGAGACCATGATGGGCGACACCGGCGTGGCGGTGAATCCGGCGGATGAGCGGTTCCAGCATCTGGTGGGGAAAACCTGCATCCTGCCCATCATGAACCGGGAGCTGCCCATCGTGGCGGACGAGTATGTGGAGCTGGGCTTCGGCACCGGCGCGGTGAAGATGACCCCGGCCCACGACCCCAACGACTTTGAGGTGGGCCTGCGCCACAATCTGGAGACCATCCGGGTCATCAGCGATGACGGTAAGATCAACGAAAACGGCGGCCCCTACAACGGCATGGACCGCTATGCGTGCCGCAAGGCGATCATCAAGGACCTGGAGGAGCAGGGCTATCTGGTGAAGACCGAGGACTACAGCCATAACGTGGGCACCTGCTACCGCTGCGGCAGCGACGTGGAGCCCCTGATCTCCGCCCAGTGGTTTGTGAAGATGGAGCCCCTGGCCAAGGAGGCCCTGCGTGTGGTCAACGAGGGGGAGGTCCGGTTTATCCCCGAGCGGTTTTCCAAGACCTACACCAACTGGATGGAGAACGTCCATGACTGGTGCATCTCCCGCCAGCTCTGGTGGGGCCATCAGATCCCCGCCTGGACGTGCGCGGACTGCGGCCATATCACCGTGGACCGGGCCGACCCAACCCAGTGCGCCAAGTGCGGCAGCGGGAACATTGAGCGGGACCCTGACGTGCTGGACACCTGGTTCTCCTCCGCCCTGTGGCCCTTCTCCACCCTGGGCTGGCCGGAAAAGACCCCGGAGCTGGATTACTTCTATCCTACCAGCGTGCTTGTTACCGGCTATGATATCATCTTCTTCTGGGTGGCCCGGATGATCTTCTCCGGCTGTGAGCAGATGAAAAAGTTCCCCTTTGAAAAGGTGCTCATCCACGGCCTGGTCCGGGACGACAAGGGCCGGAAGATGTCCAAGAGCCTGGGCAACGGTATCGACCCCCTGGAGATTGCGGACAAGTACGGCGCGGACGCGCTGCGCTTCAACCTCATTACCGGTAACAGCCCGGGCAATGACATGCGCTTCTACGTGGAGAAGTGCGAGGCCATGCGCAACTTTGCCAACAAAATCTGGAACGCCAGCCGGTTCGTGATGATGAACCTGACCATTGAGTCGGTGAAGCTCCCGGAGAAGCTGGAGCTGGAGGACAAGTGGGTCCTCTCCAAGCTCAACACCCTCGTCAAAGAGGTGACGGAGAATATGGACGCCTACGAGCTGGGCGTGGCCTCCGCCAAGGTGTATGACTTCATCTGGGATACCTACTGTGACTGGTATATCGAGCTGACCAAGGGCCGGATGCAGGGCGAGGATGCGGAGAATGCGCAGAACGTGCTGTGTTATGTCCTCATCCAGCTGCTGAAGCTGCTGCACCCCTTCATGCCCTTCATTACGGAGGAAATCTACCAGGCGCTGCCCCACACCGAGGAGGAAACGGGCGGGTTCCTCATGCGCTCCGGCTGGCCGGAGTACAGCCAGGGATTGGCGTTCCCGGAGGAGGAGGCCGCCATGGAGGATGTGATGGAGGCCATCCGGGCCATCCGGGCCCGCCGGGCAGAGATGAATGTCCCCCCCAGCCGGAGGGTGCAGCTGACCATCGCCGCAGCGCGGCAGGAGACCTTTGCCGCCGGCGCGCCCTTCTTCCGGCGCCTGGCCTCCGCCAGCGAGGTCCATGTGACCGGCGTGGACGGGGCAGGCTCCAGCGCAGAGATGCGGGAGAAGGGAATGGTAGAGGTCATCACCCACGCGGCCCGGGTGTTTATTCCCCTGGCGGAGCTGGTGGACATCCAGCAGGAGCTGGAGCGGATTGCCAAGGAGAAGGCCAAGGCGGAGGGGCACTTGAAGGGCATCGAGGCAAAGCTGAACAACGAGGCGTTTACCGCCAAGGCCCCCGCCCACATTGTCCAGAACCAGCGCGACCAGGCGGAAAAGCTGCGCTCCCTGATCGCCCAGCTGGAGCAGTCGGCCGCCGCACTGGGGAAGTAACCGCGATCCTGCGGGCAGGATGCCAGGAGAAGCGCCCCTGTCTATCCATGGGCAAACGCGGGAACTGGATGCCCGGTCAATTGGTTGTAAGGAAACAATACCATCAGGAATACGAGATAGGTGAAAAGGAGTACGATTATGTCAAAGTATTGTCCAGAGTGCCGGCAGGCCAACGAGGATTCCCGGATCTTTTGCAGCTGCTGCGGCGCAGCACTGGACGCGAATGTCCGGCTGGTGCAGGATCTTGAAAAGGTTTCCAAAATCAACCCCAAGGAAACGCCTGCCCCCCCAAAAAAAGCAGATGACGGCGATTTCGATGATATCCCCCGCACCTCCAAGCCGGACAAGAAAATGAATGTGATCCCGTGGATTGTTCTGGGCGTGCTGGTCATTGCGGCAGCCGTAGGGTTTTTCCTGTTGAGATAGCCGCTGCGCGGCGCGGCGCACTCTCCCACAGGAACCGGAGAGATTCCCCATTGACAAAATCCAATTTAGCGGATATACTACTCCCTGTTATCTGCCCTGTAGCAGGGTGAATAGCCCTCCCCCTCCGGGGGGAGGGACATCTATACCATGGTGCGATGACGGGAAGAAGTAGCGGCGGCTGGCCCTGCCAAGAGAACCCCTGGTTGGTGGAAAGGGGAGAGGGCGGCGCGGTGAATACCTCCCTGAGCAGCGGACCGAACCGCGCCCCGCTGGCGCACAGTAGGCTCCGCCGGGTGCGCCCGATACAGCGCGGAGATCCTTACACGGACCTTTTGAGGCCGTACCCCGCGAGGGGGCGGCGAACCAGAGGTGGTACAGCGATGATTCGCCCTCTGTCCAGGAATTTCCATTCAGGAAACCGGACGGGGGGTGTTTTTTACAGCAAAGGGCATTTGCGCGGATACCATGTATGAATCACAGAAATAAAAGGAGATGCAACCATGCAGCTTTATGAAGAACTGGTGGCCCGTGGGCTGATTGCCCAGGTCACAAACGAGGATGAAATCCGTGAGATGATTAACGCCGGGAAGGCAACGTTTTATATTGGATTTGACTGCACGGCGGACAGCCTGACCGCCGGACACTTTATGGCCCTGACGCTGATGAAGCGTTTGCAGATGGCAGGCAACCGGCCCATTGCCCTCATCGGCGGCGGCACTACAATGATCGGTGACCCCAGCGGCCGCACCGACATGCGCAAGATGCTGACCAAGGAGGACATTGACCACAATGCGGCCTGCTTCAAGCGCCAGATGGAGCGGTTCATTGAATTTGGCGAGGGCAAGGCGCAGATGGTAAACAACGCCGACTGGCTGCTGGGGCTGAACTATGTGGATCTCCTGCGGGAGGTGGGCGCCTGCTTCTCCGTCAACAACATGCTGCGGGCAGAGTGCTACAAGCAGCGGATGGAGAAGGGGCTCAGTTTCCTGGAGTTCAACTACATGATTATGCAGTCCTACGACTTCTACTACCTCTACCAGCATTACAGCTGCAACATGCAGTTCGGCGGCAACGACCAGTGGAGCAACATGCTGGGCGGCACAGAGCTGATCCGGCGCAAGCTGGGCAAGGACGCCCACGCTATGACCATTACCCTGCTCACCGACTCCCAGGGCAACAAGATGGGCAAGACCGCTGGGAACGCTGTGTGGCTGGACCCCAACCGGACCAGCCCCTATGACTTCTACCAGTACTGGCGGAATCTGGAGGACGCGGACGTGATGAAGTGCATCCGGATGCTGACGTTCCTGCCCCTGGAGCAGATTGACGAGATGGACAGCTGGACAGGCAGCCAGCTCAACCGGGCAAAGGAGATCCTGGCCTGGGAACTGACCAACATGGTCCACGGCAAGGATGAGGCCGACAAGGCCCAGGAGGCGGCAAAGGCCCTCTTTGGCGGCGGCGGCGACAAGGCGAACATGCCCACTACACAGCTGACCAACGACCAGTTTGGCGATGGGCAGATTGGCATCCTGAACCTGCTGGTAGCCTGCGGCCTGGCGCCCTCCAAGGGGGAGGCCCGCCGCCTGGTCCAGCAGGGAGGCGTGTCCGTCAATGACCAGAAGGTGACGGATATTGAGCAGAAATTTGGCTGCGAGCTGTTTATGGGGGACGGCCTCCTGATCAAGAAGGGAAAAAAGGTGTTCCACCGTGCAGTGATGGACTGATGCCATGCTCTCACTGATAAAAGACCAAGTTGGCGAAACCGCAGCCCCGTTGATTTTCCTGGTCCTGTTTCTGGTGATTGTCGGCGGGGCCCTGTGGCTGACGCCACGGATTGCCAAATGGCTGGATGAGCGGGAGGCCGCCAGCAAAGGGTATTTTGACGGGATGCTGGAGGAGGACCCCAGCAAAAAGGATGAGGAAACCCATGGAAAAGAGGATTGATCTGCCCAAGACCGGCCCCGCGCGGGCCCGGCTGGGAGGCGGAGCAGAGGGCGTGGGTCCGCTCCCTGTAAAGCGGGTTTTCTTGCGGGGAAAAGGATGTTATCCCAAAGGCAGAGGAGGATGCCGCAATGTTTAAGGTTATCAAGCAGGAGGGACGGGCGCGGTGCGGCGTGTTCTCCTGCGCGCACGGCGGGGAAGTACAGACCCCTGTTTTCATGAATGTAGGCACCCAGGGCGCCATCAAGGGTGCGGTCAGCGCGCTTGATTTGAAGGAGCTCAAGTGCCAGATTGAATTGAGCAACACCTACCATCTCCACCTCCGGCCTGGGGACGAGGTGGTCAGGGCAATGGGCGGGCTCCACAGGATGATGGGCTGGGACGGCCCGATCCTCACCGATTCCGGCGGATTCCAGGTGTTCTCCCTGGCAAAGCTGCGGAAAATTACCGAGGAGGGCGTGACCTTTGCCTCCCACATCGACGGACGCCGGGTGTTCATGGGGCCGGAGGAGTCCATGCGGATCCAGTCCAACCTGGGCAGCGACATTGCCATGGCCTTTGACGAATGCGTGGAGAACCCCGCACCCTATGAGTACGTGAAAAAATCCTGCGAGCGCACCCTGCGCTGGCTGGAGCGGTGCAAGGCCGAGCACAGCCGCTTAAATGCCGCGCCCGGCTGCCTGAACCCCGGCCAGCTGCTCTTCGGCATCAACCAGGGCGGCACCTACGAGGACCTGCGGATCTGGAGCATGGAGGAGAGCGCCAAGCTGGACTGCGACGGCTACGGCATTGGCGGCTTGGCGGTGGGGGAGGCGACGGACGTCATGTACCGCATCCTGGATGTGGTGCTGCCCCATGCGCCCTGGGACAAGCCCCGCTACCTCATGGGCGTGGGCACGCCGTCCAATATCATCGAGGGCGTGTGGCGGGGCGTAGACTTCTTCGACTGCGTGATGCCGGCCCGCAATGCCCGCCACGGCAAGCTCTTTACTTGGCAGGGTACCATGAATATCAAAAACGAGCGGTACAAGCTGGACGATGCGCCCATTGATCCAGGCTGTGGCTGTCCCGTCTGCCGCAGCTTCTCCCGGGCCTATCTCCGGCACCTCTTTAAGGCGGAGGAAATGCTGGCCATGCGTCTGGCGGTGATGCATAACCTGTGGTTTTACAATACGCTCATGGAGCGTATCCGCGGTGCGCTGGACTGTGGGGAATACGGCGCGTTCCGGGCGGAGTACAGCCAGAGGCTGGGGGAAGCGTACAAGGGATAAAAATTTTTAGGGGTATTTCCATTTTTGCGTAATAAATCCTTGCATATTCAGAAAGAATGTGTTATGATGTTCCAGATTCCGCACAGCCCTGGATGCCGGGATGGTGCCGCTTACAGCGGTTGGCCCGGCAGAGGAAGGGGCTGGAGGGCAAAACTAAATTTTTGGAGGAATACACTATGGCAAGCGTTGTATCAATGAAGCAGCTGCTGGAAGCCGGCGTCCATTTCGGCCACCAGACCCGCCGCTGGAACCCCAAAATGGCCCCCTATATCTACACCGAGCGCAATGGCATTTATATCATTGACCTGCAGAAGACCGTCAAGAAACTGGAGGAGGCCTACAACTTTGTACGCCAGCTCAGCGAGAACGGCGAGTCCCTGCTGTTTGTGGGGACCAAGAAGCAGGCCCAGGAGGCCATCAAGGAAGAGGCTGGCCGCTGCAACATGTACTTTGTCAACGCCCGCTGGCTGGGCGGCATGATGACCAACTTCAAGACCATGCGCACCCGCGTGGACCGCTTAAACCAGCTCAAGCGGATGCAGGAGGACGGCACCTTTGACATGCTGCCCAAGAAGGAAGTCATCAAGCACATGGGCGAGATCGCCAAGCTGGAGAAGTACCTGGGCGGCGTGAAGGAGATGAAGCGTCTTCCCGGCGCGCTGTTCATTGTGGACACCCGCAAGGAGCGCAATGCCATCGCCGAGGCCCACAAGCTGGGCATCCCTGTTGTGGCTATTGCCGATACCAACTGCGATCCCGACGAGATTGATTACCCCATCCCCGGCAATGACGACGCAATCCGCGCCATCAAGCTGATCTCCTCGATCATGGCCAATGCGATGATTGAGGGCCGTCAGGGCGAGCAGAACGAGGCTCCTGAGCAGGGAGCTCCCGCTGCGGAGTAAGCTGAAATAAAACCCTGTGGGGCGGGAGAGTCCCGCCCCCTTTCCTATCATCCTGATAATTTGATATATATGGAGGCAAATCAATATGGCTTTTACTGCTGCTGATGTAAAAAACCTGCGCGAGATGACCGGCGTAGGCATGATGGACTGCAAGAAGGCGCTGGCTGCGTCTGACGGCGATATGGACAAGGCGGTTGAGTACCTGCGCGAGAAGGGCTTGGCTGCTTCCGCCAAGAAGGCTGGCCGCATCGCCGCTGAGGGAATGGCGTATGCCGGTGTGATCAACGGCGTGGGCGTCGTGGTCGAGGTCAATGCGGAGACCGACTTTGTCGGCAAGAACGAGAAGTTTGTGGAGTTTGTCAAGGGCGTGGCAGCTACCGTGGCCGCACAGGCCCCTGCGGATCTGGATGCACTGATGGAGTGCAAGTATAACGGTACGGATCTGACCGTCACCCAGCAGCAGCAGGAGATGGTTCTGGTCATTGGCGAGAATATTAAGGTCCGCCGCTTTGCCCGCTTTGCGGAGGGCATCTGCGTGCCCTATATCCATGCTGGCGGCAAGATTGGCGTGCTGGTGAACCTGGAGGTTGAGGGCGGCGAGGCCTCCGACAAGGTGCAGGAGATGGGCAAGGATGTTGCTATGCAGATCGCTGCGCTGAATCCCCGTTTCTGGGATAAGTCCCAGGTGACAGAGGATGTGCTGGTGGAGGAGAAGCGCATTATGCTGGTACAGATGGACAACGATCCCAAGATGGCCTCTAAGCCGGCGCAGGTGAAGGAGAAGATCGTAGAGGGCAAGCTCAACAAGTTTTATGCAGAGAACTGCCTCCTCCAGCAGGAGTTTGTCAAGGACAACGAGATGACGGTGGAGCAGTATATGAACTCTGTTGCCAAGTCTGCCGGTGTCCAGGTTCGTCTCTTGAATGCGGTCCGCTTTGAAAAAGGCGAAGGGATCGAGAAGAAGCAGGAGAACTTTGCGGATGAAATTGCCTCGATGATTAAGTAAGAGGGCTTGATAACGTCTGATTTAAGACGCGCATAAAATCTCTCGAATAATGACACCCTGAGGAGGGCTCGTAGCAAATCGCTGCGGGCCCTTTTTTGTACCCATTTTTCCACCCCTACGTTCCCCGATTTTCTCCCTTTCAGGGGGATTCTACGGCGGAAAAATCCCTGAAATTCTCCCCAGCTTTACCCCCAAAACTTCCCCGAACGAGGCTGATTCTTCGAGCCAAAATACTCTAAAATTCCCCTGAAAAGCCCCTTCCTCCTACCTTGTGCAGGTGATGATTCTCCCCGGAAAGGCTCTAATTTTGAACGGAACCGTCTGGTTTTTGGTATAAATTCTGCCTGTCGGACGCTCTGAAAGGGAAGAAGACAAGGGGAATTGCTGGGGAGAAGGTGGCTGCGAAGGATCCCCCCTGAAAGAGAAGAT
>JAAWKB010000002.1 GCA_022797115.1 Oscillospiraceae bacterium | reverse complement strand
TTTTCCGCAGCCATACTGACGTATGACAAGGGAAATCGACGCAGTATGGCGGGAAAAAGACCGGCCAGACGGCGTTCAACAGTTGTGAATACAGGTTCTAAGCCTTCCCAGGCGCCTTGTCCGGGATCTCCAGGATATACCGCTCATAGGCATTGATGATGGTGGTCTCCCCGCGCTGGTATACCCGGGGCAGGTCTGCGCCGTAGCTCATATGGACATGCCCGTGGACCAGGTACTTGGGCTGGTATTTGTCCAGCAGGGGCAGCAGACACTCAAAGCCGCGGTGGGCGTAGTCCTCGCCGTCCCCATAGCCCTTGGCGGGGGAGTGGGTGACGACGATGTCGACCCCCTTGGCCCGCCAGAGCTGGAACCGCAGGCGCCGGATGCGCCAGGCCATCTGCCGCTCTGTGTACTGATGGGGGCCGCCGCTGTAGAGGGGGCTGCCGCCCAGCCCCAGAATCCGCAGGCCGCCCACCGTGACCAGCTTGTCCTCGATGCAGTCGCACCCCTCGGGGGGATGCAGGTCGTAGGTCTGGTCATGGTTGCCGTGGACATACAGGAGGCGGGCCCGGCCCATTGTGACCAGGAAGGACAGGTAGTTGGACTTCAAATCGCCGCAGGACAGGATCAGGTCGATGCCGTCCAGCCGCCCCGGCTGATAGTAGTCCCAGTAGTACGCGCTCTCCTTGTCGGAGACCAGCAGGAGCTTCACAGCAGCGTCCCCTCCTTTTCCGGCGGGATCTGGTCGCGGTAGACCCCCTGGAGCCGGACGATGGACCGGGACATGGGCAGCAGCGCCTCAAAGGGCGGGATACTGCCGTCTACACAGTCGCACAGCCAATCCATGTGCAGGATTTCCTCCGGGGAGAACCACTGGTCGCCGCTGTTGCGGACGGTCCCGTCCTGAGAGATGATCTCCCGCTGGAAGGGCTCAATGGAGCCGCCGGCCACCCCCTGGCGCAGGATCTCCACCAGATGGCGGACCCCGTCGGGCAGCTCCGGGCTGAGCAGCACGTCGATGGCCCGGCTGCTCATGCCCCACCAGTAGTTCACCGCCCGGCTGCCATCCTTGGAGCTGAGCGCGTCCCAGCCGCCGCTGAAGATGCTGCGGACGATTTTTACATAGAAATTGCCCCAGTGCCAGTAGGGGGAGGCCAGGGAGCGGAGGGTGCCGTCCGGCTGGAGCTGGCAGAGGCCCCAGGGCTCCCGCACCCGGTCCGGGGTAGGAATGTCGCGGTTGGAGATCAGGTCCACGCCCTCCGCAGCCAACGCGCCCATAGGGTCCTCCTCCGCGCAGGACCAGCGCAGCTGAATCCGGGCGCGTGGGTTGGTAAGCCTTGCGCCCAGGGCAAAGGCGTTGATGCTGGCGGGGACGCCGAAAATGGGGTTGCTGGCCACATAGCCAATCAGCCCGTCGCGGCTCATAGCCCCGGCGATGGCCCCGGTGATGAATTTCCCCTCATAGATGCGGCAGTAGTAGGTCCGCACGGCGGTGTAGGGCATGGAGGCGGAGCAGTTGAGGACGCGGACATGGGGATATTTGGCCGCGATCTTCCGGCAGGCGTCGATGAGGGGCGGCGTGGTGGCGAACAGGACCTGGGCACCGTCCGCAATCACCGCCTCCATGGCCGCCACCGCCCCGTCCCCGGGCTGGACGCCGTTGAGGATCTCGACCGTCACCTGGCTGCCCATTACCGCCTCCAGATACTGCCGGCCCAGGTCGTGGGCCCGGGCCCAGTCGCTCTCCTCGGGGCAGTGCTCGTTGATAAACGCCACATGGAGATGGTTGGGGAACACCGCCTTGACAAGGCGGCCCCACAGGCCGGTGGAGGGCTCTGCCCCCTCCTTCTGCTCCGGCGTCTCGGTGCTGACGGAGATCGGGTCCGCGTGGGCCAGGACCTTCACGTCCGCCCAGACGGTGCTGAGGGTCTTGACCAGCTCTGCGGCGGGGGTGGTCTTCAGCTTCTCGAAGGGGTATACCCGCAGCCAAACCAGCAGCGCGTCTGCGGCCGTCACCGGCAGGCTCTCGCCGCCCAGCTTTTTGAAGGCGTCCCGGAAGTAGGTGAATCCGGAGACAAATTTCTGCCGCTCCTGCTCCGTCCACACATGGTCGGGCTCATAGCCCAGGGCGGCCTGGAGCTTCACAAAGCTGCCGGCGCGGCTGAAATAGACCCGGTAGAGCCCCGTCATCTGGTAGGAGCGCATGAAGTCGTAGTAGGCCTGGATCGCCGGGTCCTCCGACCAGAGGGGGATGACCCGGATGACATAGCCGGGGACAGTGGGGGCGTCGTAGCTCTTGAGGACGCTGACCCGCTTGTTGCCCTCCTGGACGTAGAACCGGCCCAGGTATTCATAGCAGCGGATGGGGTCGCGGATGCCCTCGTCCCCCAGATGGGCCGCGCACAGATCCATCCATTTATACGCAAATTCCGAATCTGTGTCCAGCAGGGGCATGAAATTGGCGGCAAAGGCGGAACGCCGCCCGGCAGTCTTCGTACCGGTGATGGCCTCTGTCGGCACCTCGATCACACCCATGTCCACCCGGCCCGCCACCATGGAGTCGTCCAGGATTTCGTCCAGGACCTGGGGGTAGGGGTAGCGCCCATGGAGGACGCAGTCCTTGTAATTTTTCTGGCCCTGCTTGAGGGCCTTGCTGTATTGCTCCAGTGCTTCTTGTCTGCTCAAAAGGAACTCCTCCTTTGCTCCGCCGGTCGCGGCGGCCCGCTCTGCCTCATGAAATCAGGGTCATTATAATCAAAGCCTGCCTCCGGCGCAAGCCCCCAGAGGCAGGAGAAATGGAGATTTTCAGCTGGGAAACCGGGGCAGAACTGTCATATCCTATAAAAAAGGGAGGCCGCCTTACTGCTCCTGGGAAAGATCCATGCCGAAATACTGGACGGACAGCTCGCTCAAGGCGCCGCGCCTGCTGCCCGTGCCGCTTCGACTATATACCCAGTTTATCCAAAGGGCAAATACTTATGTTGCATAAAAATGCATAGGTTTTCCACACGGCTTCGGTTCCCTCCGCCGGCCCGGCCGGGTCCATGTGGAACCCGCCGCCAGAGGGGGGCATAGATTGCGATAGGGTATTTTGCGGCGGAGGGCATTCCCCGCCGCATCCTGCCGCACCGCGCATACCCGCCAATGGGGGTGCTGGGGTGCGGCTATCAACAAAAAGGATTTCCCGCCAGTTCCGCCCGGCAGGAAATCCTATCAGCAGGAAGGAGGCTCTGCTGTGGTAAGCATTAGCCTATGCATGATCGTAAAAGATGAGGAGGATGTGCTGGCAAGGTGTCTGGAAAGTGTTGCTGGCCTGGTAGATGAGATTATTGTGGTGGACACCGGCTCCACGGACCGTACCCGGGAGATCGCCGCCCGGTTTACCAGCCAGGTTTTTGAGTTCCCCTGGCAGGACGACTTTGCCGCCGCCCGGAATGCTTCGTTTTCCCATGCGTCGATGGATTACTGTATGTGGCTGGACGCAGACGACGTACTACTGGAGGCGGACCAGGCCGCTCTCCTGGAGCTCAAGGAGACACTGGACCCCGCCGTCTCGGTCGTCATGTCGCCCTATCACACCGGTTTTGACCAGAGCGGGCGCGTGACCTTTTCCTACTATCGGGAGCGGCTGATCAAAAACCATGCGGGGATGCGCTGGGTGGGGGCCGTTCATGAGGCAATCACTCCCGTAGGGCAGATCCTCTACGCCAGCTTCGCCGTCACCCATCGCAAATCCCGCCCCTCTGACCCGGACCGGAATCTACGGATCTATCAGGCGCAGCTGGCCGCAGGGGCGGAGCTGGATCCCCGCCAGCGGTTTTACTACGGCCGGGAGCTCTACTACCACCAACGCTGGGATGAGGCCCTGGCGGTGTTTGAAGAGTTTTTGGAGGAGGGCCGGGGCTGGGTGGAGAACTGCATTGACGCCTGCTGCCTCTGCGCCTACTGCCATGAGCAGCTTGACCAGCCCGAGGCGGCCCTGGCGGCGCTTCTGCGCACCTTTGCCTATGACCTGCCCAGGGCTGAGACCTGCTGCGAGATGGGGCGCTGGTTCCTCCAGCGGGAGCGGCTTGCGCAGGCGGCCTATTGGTACACCCTTGCGCTGACCTGCTCCCGGGACGACCGCCGGGGCTGCTTTGTCTCCCCGGACTGCTATGGATACCTCCCCTATATCCAGCTCTGTGTCTGCTACAGCCGCCTGGGCGACCAGAAGCGGGCGGAAGCCTTCAATGAGCTGGCCGCAGCCTGCAAGCCGGACAGTCCGGCGGTCCTCCAGAACCGGGCCTGGTTCCAATCCCAGCGGGAAACGCCGCTTTAGGCAGGCGTGTAACCCCCGGCGGACGCTGCATCCTGCTATCTGCGCCGCATGATCCGTTCCTCCTGGGCGATGGAGAGCAGGCGGTCTTCGGCATAGGCGAAAAACTGTTGGAGGGCTGGGCAGAAATAGTTGTGCGGGTCCGGGGCGGAAACCCAGTCGTTTTTGCAGCCGCCGCCGCACAGCCTGCACCAGCGGCAGCCGGCACATTCCGCGGGCTTTTCGCTGCCCTGCTGGAAGAACGCCTGGAGGCGGTCCCCGGCCGCCATCTCCGCCAGGGGCGTCCGGCCCAGCGTCCCGAGCCTCCACTGGTCCAGCACGAAAAAGTCACAGGGATAGACGCTCCCGTCGCTCTCCACCACAAAATAGCCGCCGCATTGCCCGCAGGTGGAGCAGGTCCCCGGCAGGTCCCCCAGGAGCAGGTGGACGTAATCGTCGAACAGGCGGATGCTGTGATAGCGGCCGCTTGCCCAGTCCTCATACCAGCGGTCGAACAGGCGGCACAGGAATTGTCCATACCGCTCCGGCGTCAGGGAAAAGGGCAGGGCGCCCCGCTCCTGGCCGATGGGGTCCAGGCAGGGGATGAACTGCATACAGTCGAACCCCAGCCGTTTCAGCTCCGTATAGGCCCGGTCCGGGTGCCGTGCGCACTGGGCGGTGACGACGCAGAGGGCATTTGTCATGACATGCTGCTTTTGTAGCAGACGCAGGGCGCGGACAGTCCGGTTCCAGCTGCCGCCGCCCTTTTCGTCTACCCGGTACAGGTTGTGCAGATCCTTATAGCCGTCCAGGGAGAGGCCCACCAGGAATTGCTGGCGGCGGAAGAAGGCGGCCCAGTCCTCGTCCAGCAGGGTCCCGTTGGTCTGGAGGGAGAAATGCAGCGATACCCTGGCGGGGCAGAGCCGCCGGGCCTCTGCCGCGAAGCGTTCAAAGAAGGGGAGGCCGGCCAAGGTGGGCTCCCCGCCCTGGAATGCGAAGCTGGCCGCGCCGTTGGCGTCCACAAGGCGGAATACGTTTTCCAGCAGCGTCCCCACGACGCTGTCCGGCATGATCCCCGTGCTCTTTTCACTGCGGTGGTTGGAGATGTCCTCATAAAAGCAGTAGCGGCAGCGCAGGTTGCAGAGGCTGGAGGCCGGTTTGATCAATAGATTTACAGATTGCATGGCATATCTCCTCCGAGCAGTCTTGTGGTCCCTGTGCGCGGGATGCTGTTTTAGCCGCCGAACTTTACTGATTCTCAGCCGCTTCGACTATATAGGGTTTCCCGCACCCTGCGGAGGGCGGCGGCAAAGGCATCCGGTTTTTCGTACATGAGGTTATGCCCGGCGTCCGGGATGACGGCGATCGTTTTCTGGGGTGCGTCAATCGTATCAAAGTAGGCTTCGCTGAGCGGCACAGGCGTGATATTGTCCGCCCCGCCCAGGATATAATGGACCGGCGTCTGGTAGTGCGCCGGGAATTGGAAGAGGTCAAAGGAAGCCATTTGCAGATGGAGCGGATGATTTACCTGCATGATCCGCAGGAAGCTGGCGAGGTCGCCCCACCGGAAGGAGGGGCTGCGGCAGATAACCTTCAGCATGCCGCCCAGGCCCGAGCCGGAAACAGGGCCGTTGTCATAGGCCTCCTGTATTTTCCGCATGGCGGGCAGACGCTTCAGCAGCAGCTCCGGGTCGCTGGGAGGATACTCCCCCAGCTTCTCCAGCGCCTGGAGGTGCTTCTGGTTCCCCGCCTTCCGGGCCAACTCCCGCATTTTCTGATACCCGGCCCGTTCATTTTCCATTATGCTGATCACCTGTCCTGCCCCGATATAGCATAAAACATTTTCAGGGTGCCGCAATGCGTACAGGCTGCCAAGTATGCTCCCCCAGGAGTGGCCGAGCAGGGCAATTTTTTCTGCCTGGTATTTCTGCTGCAAGTACTGGACAATACCGTGCAGATCGTCCAGCATCTGGCCGGTTGTTTCCGGCATACCGGCCCGCTTGTTGATCCGGAGGGTTTTCCCGGCCCCGCGCTGGTCCCAGTGTACCTGGGTAAAGAGATCCCCCCATCCCTTGTCCAGCTGGTACGCGAACAGGGATTCAAAGATGCCGGGGCCGCCGTGCAGGTAGAGCAGAACCGGCGTGCCGGGCGTCTTGGGATAGTGCAGCAAAAAATGGCGGATGCCATTGACAGGGACATATTCTTCCTCAAATGGATGCATAGCCAACCTCCAATTCAGATACATACGGCCATCGGGACAGCCGGTGGCCCAGTTGATCAAAGCGGGCAGTGAAAGGGAAATCACCCCATCTGTCAGAATGGGCGCCACATGCTTTGACAAACGGGGTGGTACGCTGTTTACTGGTCAAAGAGGACCGCGCCCTGCCTGGCCAGGGCGTCCTGCACCTTTTTCACTTCCAGCTCCCGGGGGGCGACGTGCCCCAGGGCCGCCAGGGCGGCGGCCACGCCTGCGGCCTGGCCGGTAGCCAGGCATACGCCGCCGATGCGGTAGCTGGCGTGGGCGCGGTGGGTGCCGGAGATGCAGCGCCCGGCGGTGAGCAGATTGTCCAGCCCCCGGGGCAGCAGGCTGCGGTAGGGGATGTCGTAGGGGATGGCGGGCTGGGAGCGGCCCTCGGCCTGCCCGCCCCCGGCGGGGTTGTGGATATCGATGAGGAACCAGGCGTCATGCACCACCACGTCCGCCTGCCGCGCACCGGTTTCCACGTCGTGGTCGGAGATCACATAGTCCCCCATAATCCGCCGGGTCTCCCGCACGCCCAGGGCGCTGCCGCTGCCCTTCAGCTCACAGCCCGCAAAACCGGGGACGTACTGGCGCAGAAAGCGGATGATCTGGTCAATCTGCCCCCGGAGCGAAGCCTCCGCGCCTAAAACGCCCTCCGGGGTGAGGGTGTCGAAGCCGTTGGCCTGGGTGGCGTTGATGCTGCGCTCGCCGGGGCGGTTGGTGCGGTGAATGCGGACAATGGTCACATGCTCCGGCAGCTCGCCCCGGGCGTTGGCCGCCTTGCAGAAATCCGCATATTTCGTCCCATCGGGCAGCGTGACCGGGTCGCTGCCGCCCCAGCAGGTGATGCCGGTTTCCTCGTCCACACCGTACAGGCTAAACTCAAGGGTGGCAGGCTGGCAGCGGCCGTCGCACTCCCGGCCCATTTGGTACTCTGCTCCCGCACGGGCGGCCACAAAGCCGTCGCCGGTGGCGTCCACCACCACGCCGGCATACAGGTCCTTGAGCCCCTCCTGGGTGCCAATGACCAGCCCCTTGACGGCGCTGCCATCCTTCAGGACCTCCACTACGGGGGTCTGGAGGAAGATATCCACCCCTGCGTCGCAGGCGAATTGCAGGAGGAGGCCCTTGGCCCGCTCGGTGTCCACGCTCATCTCCTGCCCATTGCGCGTCTTCATGCTGGCAGCGCCCAACAGGGAGAGGATCTCGCTGTACATTGTACCGGGGGCCACCGCGCCCAGAATCGGGTTGACATAGCCGGAGGTGAACATCCCGCCCAAAATGCCGGAACGCTCCACCAGTGCTGTCCTGGCCCCCTGGCGGGCAGCGGCCACTGCCGCGCAGATCCCCGCCGGGCCGCCGCCTGCGGCTATTACGTCATATTGCTGGGAAAATTTTCTCATGGTTTCCATCCTCCTGCCGCCGGGTTGGCCCGGCTACATACTGACTGGAAAGTCCAGCTGCCTGCCCAGCCACTGCTTGCACAGCGGCGCCCAGGAGGCCAGGTGGGGATGCGCCTCCACAGCCTCCACTGTCCCCAGCCCCAGGCCGTGCCGGCCCTCCGTATAGAGATGCAGCTCACAGGGGACGCCGCAGCGGCGCAGGGCCTGGGCGAACTCCAGGGAGTTCTCCACCGGCACATGGTCGTCGGCCATGGTGGACCAGACGAAGCAGGGCGGCGTGTCCGCCCGGACCTGGCTGGGCAGGTCGAAGGGGGCCGGGTCCCCCTCCCCCACCAGGCACCGCCGGGAGCTCTGGTGGACATAGGGGCCCAGCATCAGGGTTGCCGGGTAGGCCAGTACGGCCGCATCCGGGCGGTTGCGGCCGTCCGCCGCACCCAGGCGGGCCTTCAGCTCCGGCCGGTCCCACAGCACGGCGCAGGACCCGGCCAGATTCCCCCCGGCGGAGAAGCCCATGACGGCCACCCGGTCGGGGCGGACGTCCCACTCCGCCGCGTGCTCCCGGATCAGGCGCAGGGCCTGGGATGCCTGGGCCAGCGGCGTCCAGCCCAGGGGCTCCGGCGCTTCGGCGTTCCACAGGGAGTAGGAGAGGATAAAGGTGTGGAATCCGGCGGTAAAAAACTCCCAGGCCACCGGGTCCCCCTCATGCTCCACCAGCTTCCGGTAGCCGCCCCCTGGGATGACCAGGATGGCGGGCCGGGGGCTGCGGTGGATATAGGAATTGTCCGGGTCGTGGAGATAGCCAACCAGGCTGCCGCCCTCCGGCGTAAGGGGCGCAAGATCAATCCGTCTCATTGTAAGCCCTCCGCAAAGATGGCCGGGATGGCCTGGGCCAGCGCGTCCGCCAGCAGGCGGTGGGATTCCGGCATCCAGTGGAGGCCGTCGGCATCGCTGGGCTGGGCGTATCGGGCGGCGTCCAGGAAATGGCATCCCAAATCCTCCGCCGCCTGACGGTACACGGCGGCAAACTGGCGGGAGAGCGCCTCCCCCTTCTCCCCGCCCAGCTTGGGATAGACCTCCTTCCGGCCCTGGGCCTCCTTGATGTGGGCGGGGGCGATGACCAGGATGGGCGGCGGCGTATTGTCCCGGCCGCACTTGGGCGTAGCCCGGACGACATCCACCAAGGTGCGGATGCCGTCCCCCAGCCGCTCCGCGGAAGGGTGGAGGCAGGCGTGGAGGTCGTTGGTCCCCAGCATGATGACCACCAGGTCTAAAGGCCGGTGGCTGAGCAGGCAGGGCTGGAAATAGGGCAGCCCGTTGCGCCAGGACTCGCCGGGGAAATCATAAATGGAGGTCCGCCCGCCCAGCCCCTCCTCAATGATGTGGTACCCGTCCCCCAGCAGGGCGGACAGACGGCCGGTCCAGCGGGTATCCTGGTCGTAACGCTCCGAGGGGACGCCCAGGTCCTTCCAACGGGGGATACAGCCCCAGGTGTTGGAGTCGCCATAGCACAGGATTTCTTTTTTCACGTCGTACTCCTCCTTTGTAAAACGCCGCCTCCAATGGAGGCGGCGCCCGGCCGCTACAGCCGGATCTTCAAAATAAATTCGTTCCGGCTGGCGGGGTAGTAGCTCTCGCAGTATTCCACCAGCTCGTCGTCCATATCCCGGGTGTAAGAGACGATAGTCAGCGCAGGCGCACCCGACTCCACGCCCATCAGGCGGCTGGAGCGGGTGTCCAGGAATGTGACATTGATGTGCTTTTCCGTAAACTTCTTCGCCATCCCGTGCTCCGACATCGCCTGGTGGACGGAGATGGAGGCGAAATCGTAGTGCTGGAGGAAACTGAGCTTCATTGTATAATAGGAGGTGGTCAGCACAATAGGCCCCTCATCGATGTGATCCTTGCGGTAGCGCAGGCGGGTCAGCTTGATTACGGAGCTGTTGAGCGGGATCTGGAGGCTGGCGCTGATCCGTTCGTCAGCGGGCATCACCCGGAATTCCAGCACCTCCGTCTCAATCGCCTCGCCCCGCCGGTGCATCTCCTCGGCAAAGCTCTCGATAAACACCGTGGATTCCTCCACCCGCTGGGGGTTGGTGACAAAGGTGCCCCGGCCCTTCACGCGGATCAGATACCCGTCGTTGACCAGGCCCAGCAGCGCCGTGCGCACGGAGGCGCGGCTGACGCCGAATTGCTCGCATAGCTCCATTTCCGTAGGCAGCAGATGGCCGACAGGCCACTCTCCGTTTTTGATATTTGTCATAACATAATCAGATATTTGGGCGTGCAGCGGCTTCATCATCCACCTCGTTCCGTTCCTGGGCAAAAAGAAGCGGGAAGGAAATCCCTACACCACATCCCAGGTTAAAGGTTTTTTACTACTATATCACAGGGCATAGGGGATGTCAAACAGTTTCTGCCATAATTCGGCAAATCCAGAATACCGCAGCTTCTTGCAATTATGTCCTGTCAAATATGGCAAAAACATGGGGTATCTTTTGTGATTTCTTCTGAAATGTTCTTACAATATACGTATATTTTGTGCAATGTATTGACATGCGCGGGAAACTCTGCTAAAATTCACAGCACAGACAGCGAAATGTGATGTTTTTAGGGGAGATGAATGTAATGGGGATACGCAGCAAATGGAGGGATGAGGCCTTTGACGTTGTGGTAGTCGGCGGCGGTATGACCGGCTTGTGCGCGGCTCTGGCCAGCGCCCGGGAAGGCGCCCGGACGGCGCTGGTCCAGGACCGGTCCGTACTGGGCGGGAACGCCAGCTCGGAGATCCGGATGCACATTTGCGGCGCAGATGCCAACCAATTTAAACGCAACGCGGCGGAGACCGGCATCATCCACGAGATCATGCTGGAAAACAAGGCCCGCAATGACTACTATAATTATTCGATCTGGGACAGCACGCTGCTGCAGACCGTCTACCGGCAGGAGGGGCTGACGCTGTTCCTGAACACCAGTATGCACGACGCAGAGCTGGAAGGGGACGCCATCAAGCGCATCGTCTGCTACCAAGGTACCACGGAGACCAACCTGCGGATTGCCGGAAAGGTGTTCATCGACTGCACAGGCAATGGTACGCTGAGCTACTTCGCCGGGGCGGACTACCGCACCGGCAGCGAGGGGAAGGCGGAGTTCCAGGAGCCGGACGCCCCGGACCAGCCCAACAACAACCGCATGGGCAACACCCTGCTGTTTAAGGCGGTAAACCGGGGCCACCCGGTCCCCTTCCGGACGCCGGAGTGGGTGCGGCACTTCACCGAGGACGATTTGAAGCTCCGGGGCCACGGCAACCACCAGCCCATGCTGCTGTTTGCCACCGACGCGGCCTGCCCCGCGCCGGGCAAGGAGGAGGAAGGCGAGGGGAAGAAGGCCTTTGACTGCTATGGCCTGGACTACGGCTACTGGTGGATTGAGCTGCCCGGCAAGGGGCCGGACATCATTGACGAGTATGAGGCCATCCGCGATGAGCTGGTGCGGTGCGTCTACGGTGTGTGGGACCACCTCAAGAACAGCGGCGATCATGGGGCGGAGAACTACGACCTGGAGTGGGTGGGGATGCTCCCCGGCATCCGCGAGAGCCGCCGCTTCATGGGGGACTACATATTGACAGAGAACGATATCCTGTCCAACCGCATTTTCCCGGACGCGGTGGCCTACGGCGGCTGGCCGGTTGACAACCACACCGCCGGGGGGCTGGACGACAAGGACGTGATGCCCTCCACCGTCCGGCACTTCCCGGGGCTGTATACGATCCCCTACCGCTGCTATTGCAGCGGGAAGGTTGCCAATTTGATGCAGGCGGGGCGGATTCTCAGCGCATCGAAGCTGGCCATGGCCAGCTCCCGGGTGATGGGGACCTGCTCTGTGGGCGGCCAGGCGGCGGGGACGGCGGCGGCCATGTGCGTGCGGTACGGCTGCCTGCCCCGGGAGATAGGGGGCCGGATGGGGGAGCTCCAGCAGAGGCTGCTGCGCAACGACTGCTATCTCCCCGGCTTTACCAACCAGGACGCCGCAGATCTGGCCCGCCGGGCCCGGGCGGAGGCGTCCAGCCAGAAACACTCTGCCGCCAACGTCCTCAACGGCGTCTCCCGGGACACAGAGGATGCCGTCAACTGCTGGGAGTCCGAGGGGCTCTCGCCGGAGGGCGAGGTGCTGACCCTGCATCTGGAGCAGCCGGCAAAGCTCTCCCAGGTGCGCGTGACCTTTGACTCCAACCTGAACCGCTCGATCAAGATCACCCTCTCCGCCAAGCGGATCGCACAGCAGCAGGTAGGCCCCCCGGCGGAGCTGGTGCGGGACTATGAGCTGCGCCTGCTCCGGGGCGGGGAGACGGCAGCGGCCCGGCGGGTGGAGGGCAACTACCAGCGCCTGAACGTGCTGGACTTCCCGGATGCGCCCCTGTGCGACGCCATCGAGCTCCGGGTCACCGCCACCAACGGCTATCCCAACGCAAGGGTCTTTGAAGTACGGGCATATGGGTGAGGCGCAAGCCCCGCTCTTGAGATACCATTCATGCCAAATATATGAGAAAGGGACAAATCAAGATGAAAAAGAAATGGATCGCGCTTTTCCTGGCTCTTGTCATGACCCTGAGCCTCGCGGCCTGCGGCGGCAATAACGGCGGCCAGCAGGACACCCCCAGCACCCCTGCTGGCAACACCCCCAGCACGCCGTCTGATGAGACGCCCGCCACTACCCCCGAAACACCCAAGGAGACCGTCACCCTGAAGATGTGGGGCGGCGTCCAGGGTGAGTACGGCTACGACACCCTGGTGGAGAACTTCAACAAGGAGTTCGCAGACAAGGGCATCCAGGTCGAGTACACCCGCTACGTCAACAACGCCGACGGCAACCTCCAGCTGGACACCTACCTGTCCGCCGGCAGCGACATCGACATTTTCATGTGCTACGGCGGCACCACCCGCTACTACAACCGTGTGGACGCCGGCCTGTGCCTGGACCTGACCGACGAGCTGACCGCCCGCGGCTTTGACCCCGCCGAGGAGCTGGGCGCAACCAACGTGGCCCCCTACGCCATCGACGGCCGCTACTACGCCATGCCTACCAAGACCGACAACAAGGCTTGGATGATGGTCAACGCCGACATGTTCAAGGAAGCCGGCATTGAGCTGCCTGTCAACGGCTGGACCTATGCCCAGTTCACCGACGCCTGCCAGAAGCTGACCAAGGGCGAGGGCCTGGACAAGACCTACGCAGTGCGTTTCTGCTTCGCGGACACCAAGGACTACCTCCGCGCCGGCATGGGCAGCCCCCTCGGCATCAACAGCATCTATAAGGACGGCGCTGCGGAGACCAACTTTGATAGCGAGGTCTGGAAGAACGGCATCCAGCTGCTGTGGGATACGGTGGAAGCCGGTTATGCCTACGGCTGGGACGACGAGGTGGCTGACGACGTCTCCTTCGCCAACTCCTTCCTGGAGGGCAAGTGCGCCATGAGCCTGGGCGTGGCCAACATCCGTGTTGCCCGCGACCTGGAGACCTATCCCCACGATTTCCAGACCGCCCTGGTGCCCTTCCCTGTGCCCGATGAGAGCTACATGGACCGGGCTGACCACGGCATCATGTCCGACGCGGGCGACCTGATCGTGGTCAACTCCAAGACCCAGTATCCCCAGGAGTGCATTGATTTCATCGTCTGGTATATCCAGGGCGGCATGGCCCCTCTGGCCTCTGGCGGGCGCATCCCCCTGTGGAGCGGCTTTGACAAGTCCAGCATCGTGGACGCAGTCAACGAGGGCACCACGGACGCCATCGAGGGCGGCGCGTTTGACGCAGAGTCCCTGAAGGCGTACCTGTCCATCGGCACCGGCTTCGACGAGACTGTCCTGGTCACTGACAAGGATGCCGAGGTGGAAACCATTTTTGACGAGGAGCTCCAGGCGATCATGTACGGCCAGAAGTCCGTTGAGCAGGGCTTGGCCGATATGAAGAGCCGTTCCGATGCGCTGCTGAAGTAAAACACACCCTGGTCTCGGCCCGTGGGCTGAGAACTGCAGCCTGGAGCGGCGAAGAATACGCGCCGCTCCAGGCTGTTCCATATCAAAAACCAGAAAAGGCAGCAAAAAAGACGGTTCCCTGGTCTGACTGCAACTTTTAGGAAGGAGATCCTATGGCACAAGAACACACAACCCGGCAGCTGCGCGCCAGCGCCAGGCAGCACCGCGCCCACCCCAACCTGGTGGCAAGCACGTTCCTCCTGCCCAGCCTGGTGGGCCTGGTCTGCTTCAGCGTCATCCCCATGCTGTTCTCTCTGTTTATCAGCTTTACTGACTGGAATTTCCTCAAGGGCATTGGCAACTGGAATGTCGTTGGGCTGAAAAACTTTATTGACCTGTGGTCCGACGAGTGGTTTACCGCCTCGCTGGTCAACACCATTATCTTTACTGTCGTCACCGTGCCCATCGGCCTGTTTTTGGCCGTGGTGCTGGCGGTGCTCATTGACACCTTCTGTGCAAAGAAGCTCCAGGGCCTGGTGCGCATTACCATGTACATGCCGAAGATCTGCAATATCGTTGCCTCCTCGGCGGTTTGGGTGATGCTCTATTCCTCCTACGGCCCCTTCACCCAGCTGATGCGGTCCCTGGGCTGGGATGACCCGCCCCGTTTCCTGGTCAGCTACACCTGGGCCCTGCCGGCAGTGATGCTCATGTGCATCTGGAGCAGCCTGGGCTATCAGGTATTCATCTACAGCGCCTCCCTCACCGCCCTGCCCAAGGACCTCTATGAGGCGGCGGACCTGGACGGCGTCAACGGTATCCAGCGGTTTTTCTACGTGACCCTGCCCCAGCTGAAGCCCACCACGTTCTTTCTGACCATTACCGGCATCATCAGCTCCTTTAAGGTCTTCGGCCAGATCAACGTCATGACCCAGGGCGGGCCGGGCACCTCCACCTACACGCTGGTGTACTACATTTATAAGCAGGCATTCAGCTACTACAACATGGGTTACGCCTCGGCGGTAGCCATGATCCTGTTCCTGCTTCTGCTGTGCGTCACCGTTTTCCAGTGGAAGCATAACAAAGAAGATTAAGGAGGTGACCGAAGATGAGTGCTGCAACAAACGTAAAACATACCAAGGACGGCCCCGTGCTGACCATGCGCCAGCGCCAGCTGCCGGGAAAGATTGTGATGACAATCCTGCTGATCGGCTTCGCTGTCCTGATGATTGTGCCCTTTATCTGGATGGTTTCCTCCTCGTTTAAAGCGGAGCGGGATGTCATGAGCATCCCCATCCAGTGGATTCCCCAGAACCCCAGCTGGGACAACTACAAGGTAGTGCTCCACATTGATACCAACAAAAAGGACTACCACTTCCTGCTGTCCTACTGGAACTCCATTAAGGTGTCCGTATTGAACACCCTGGTCAGCGTTACCACCGCGGCCACGGCGGGCTATGCCTTTGCCAAGCTGCGCTTCAAGGGGGCCAATGTTCTCTTCCTGATCTACCTGGCCCAGATGATGGTCCCCTCCCAGCTGACCTTGATCCCCCGGTTCGTCATGTTCTCCGCCCTGGAGATGACCAACACCCATTTCTCCATCATCGCCCCCAAGCTCATCGCCGTGTCCGCCACCTTCATGATGCGGCAGGCATTTATAGGCGTCCCCAACGACCTGCGGGAGTCTGCCATGATCGACGGCGCAGGGGAGTGGCGGATCTGGGGCCAGATCATGATCCCCTCTGTGAAGCCCACCCTGGCCGCCCTGGCAACGGTGCAGTTCCTGGACAGCTGGAACAGCTACCTGGACCCCCTGGTGTTCCTGTCCGACTGGCGGCTGCGGACCCTGCCCATCGCCCTGAACCAGTTCGTCAGCGAGGAGGGCGCCCAGTACAACCTGATCACTGCGGCCTGCTGCCTGACCGTTATCCCGGTGTTCGTCGTGTTCCTGTGCGGACAGAAATTCTTTGTCAAGGGCCTGACGGTGGGAGCCGTCAAGGGCTAATCATGATAATATAATGTAGAAACGAGAGGGAGCAACATGGAACAAACATCTTGGCTCGGCCTGGAGGGCCGTGTAATCATCGTAACCGGCGGCGCGTCGGGGATTGGCCGCGCTGTCGTGGAGGAGCTGCTGGCGGACGGGGCGAAGGTCGCCGTCTGCGATATGAACCCCCAGGCCCCCACCTTTGAGAACGCCGCCGAGGGGCAGGTGCTCTACCTGGTCACGAACGTGACCAGCAAGGAGAGTGTGGATCAGATGGTGGCGGACGTCCTGGCCGCCTTTGGCCGGATTGACGGCATTGTCAACAATGCGGGCATCAACATCCCCCGCCTCCTGGTGGACGAGGGCGACCAGTACGAGCTGGACGAGGGTACCTGGGACAAGGTCATGGGCGTGAACCTGAAGGGCGTGTACCTGTGCGCCCAGGCGGCGGGCCGCGTTATGGTCAAGCAGGGTTCCGGCGTGATCCTGAACATGTCCTCCGAGTCCGGCCTGGAGGGCAGCGAGGGCCAGAGCGTCTATGCCGCCACCAAGAACGCGGTCAACTCCCTGACCCGCTCCTGGGCCAAGGAGCTGGGCAAGAAGGGTGTGCGCGTGGTGGGCGTGGCCCCCGGCATCCTGGAGGCCACGGGCCTGCGGACCCTCAGCTATGAGACCGCCCTGGCCTACACCCGGGGCATCACCATTGAGGATCTGCGCGCGGGCTATGCAAAAACCAGCACCACACCCCTGGGCCGCTCCGGCAAGCTCAGCGAGGTGGCCAATACCGTGGCCTTCCTCCTCAGCGGCCGGGCCAGCTACATCCACGGCGTGACCCTGAATGTGGCCGGCGGAAAGACCAGAGGCTGAGCCATGGACAGGCGGCCCAATATCCTGCTGATCCTGTCCGACCAGCAGCGGCGCGACTCCCTGGGGGCCTACGGCTGCCAATATGTCAGCACCCCGAACCTGGACGCCCTGGCAGCGGAGGGCACCCGCTATGACCACGCCTACTGCAACGCCCCGGTCTGCACCCCCAGCCGGGCCTGTATCCTCACAGGCAAGCGCCTGAGCGGACACGGGGTATACAACCTCTTCGACATCCTGCCCCAGACAGAGCGGCTGCTGCCCTGGCACCTGCGGGAGGCGGGGTATCAGACCGGGCTGGTGGGGAAGCTCCACGTCAGCGGCATCCTCTATGAGACCCGCCAGCGGAACCCGGGGGACGGCTTTGACCACTATGAGCTCAGCCATGACCCCAATGTGCTGCTGGACGAGCCGCTGAACGCCTACGGCAAATGGCTGCGGGAAAACCACCCGGAAACCTATGAGAAAATCAAACGGGAGGGCCGCGCCTGGAAGGGCCGTCCCCCGGAGACCCACTTTTCCACCTGGGTCAGCGAGCGGTCCGCCGCCTTCATCCGGGAGCGTGACAAGGAGAAGCCCTTTTTCCTGTCCGTGGGCTACTTTGACCCCCACAGCCCCTATGACAACCATCCCGACGGCAGCGAGGCGATGCTGCATGAGCAGTCCCGGCCGCCCCTTGCCGCGCCGGAGGGGGAACCGGCGGGCTGCCGCCTGGAGGCGCTGGAGGAAATCCGCCGTCTCCAGTGCCGCGACCCGCGCACCCGCTTCACACCGGAGGAGGCGGAACAGCTCCGCCGGGGCTATTTTGCCGGCGTGTCCTTCCTGGACGCCCAGCTGGGGAAGATCATTAACGCGCTGAAGGATGAGGGGATCTATGACAACACCCTCATAATCTACTCATCCGACCACGGGGATATGATCTGCGACCACAACCTGCTGGGGAAGGGGGCCTATTTCTACGACGGCTGTACCAATGTGCCGCTGATTGTGAAATACCCCGGCCAGCGGGAGGCGGACGTCAACAGCAGCCCGGTACAGCTCAACGACCTGTTTGCCACCGCCATGTGTGCGGCGGGGCTGGAGGCCCCCATCCCGGCGGAGAGCCGCCCGCTCCAGGGCGGGCAGCAGCGGAAGATTGCCGTGTGCGAATACCGGGGATGCAGCCAGATGGATTTGGGCGTGTTCCCGCATCCGGTCCAGGCGACGATGATCCGGGGGACGCGGTATAAGCTGAATCTCTACCATGACACCAACGAAATGCAGCTGTTTGACATGGAGCGGGACCCCCAGGAGCTGCGGGACTTGGCGCAGGACCCGGCCTACCAGGGGGTAGCGGCGCAGCTGATGCAGACCTATCTGAACGAAAAGGCGGCGGAGGATTACCGGCTCAACGCCTCCCGGGGCGGTCTGTCGGAGATCCCGGCTTTCTCCAAGCTCAGCCAACGGCTGAAGAAACCAGAATAAGGGGAAACGGGCGGCGCGGGCTGCCTGAAAGGCGCCCGCCCAGGGCCGCACAGCGGCCTTGGGCGGGTGTAATATATAAGAGATGGAGGGTGCTATGAGACACAAAGAGAGACGTTTTTTGAGGCGGACCATCAGTACTGCACTGGCCCTGCTGCTGTCGGCACAGATGCTGCCTGCCGCACGGGCGGCCAGTGAGTTACCGGAGGGAGGGACTCCCTCTGAAATCCCTGTTTCCGCCGGGGTTTCCGATCCTATTGATGAAGGTGCAGAAATGAATGATGAAAGCAACGCAGAGGCTGCCACTGATGGCAATCTTCCTGTGAGCGGGGAGGATGCCGGCAACCCTGCAATCGAACCTGGGGAGGGAACTGTGATTCCCGAAGCACCGGCAGAGGACGGCACGCCGCCGGTGGACAATCCGGTAGAGGATGTTGGTGATCCGGTAGAGGATGAGGCGGCCGCACCGTCCGGCGGGGATGCAGGCACGCCGCCGGATGCCAATCCCGAACCTGAGGAGGGGGCCAGCGCACCGGCGGCAGAGGATGAGGGCGCTGGATGGAATCAGGAGCCAAACACCTCCATTAGATGGAAGATCGAGGATGGGACACTGATTCTGGACGGAGAAGGTCCAACCGGGAACTATGCGAGTAAAGAAGATCTCCCCTGGTCTGGTGATATAAAGAAAATCACTGCTTTAGAAGTGAGGGATGGAGTCACAGAATTGGGGGACCGGCTGGTGATCGGCGCTGTGAAGCTGGCATCCGTTACCCTGCCGGATTCCTTGACCGCAATTGGTGAAGGTACCTTTCGTCAATGTGCCGCATTAAAAACCATCACCATTCCCAGCAGTGTCACGGAACTGGGGCGGGTTTCGTTTTTTAAGGACACGGCGCTTACTGCGGTTATCTGGGAGAATGAACCGGGCAGAATCTACACGATGGGCGACCAGGTGTTCAGCGATACAGCACTGAATACCCTGACACTTCCGGCTGTGACGGATTTTACTGCGAATAAGGATAAGGGGCCCTTCACCGGCTGCCCGGACAGCTTATGGACATCTGGCACTGTCACCTATGCCGGGACGGCAGAGGAGTGTAAGGCGCTGTTTGAAAAAGAAAATACCGGTGTCACGGTAGAAGCGTTCACTGTGACATGCAGTGATGGGGACTATGCATTTGGCGATTCCGGAACGGAAACACCTGGACCGGAAGAACCCAAGCCGGAAGAACCCAAGCCGGAAGAACCCAAGCCGGAAGAACCCAAGCCGGAAGAACCCAAGCTGGAGCCGATTGACCCGGCGAACCCCTATACCGGCAGTGTCGGCGACCACGTCGTCTGGACCTACGACCCCGGTACCAAGACCCTGACTCTGACTGGCACCGGGGAGACCTACAGCTATCCCAGCGATGTCCCTCCCTGGTATGGCAGGCTAGATGAGAATGTCGCATACGCGCCGGAGCTGGAAAACGTAGTTATCGGCGAGGGCATTACCAAGCTGGGGGACCGCCTGTTTATTAACTCATACAGACTGGCCAGCGTAACCGTCCCCTCCACGCTGACGGAGATCGCGCAGAAAACCTTTATGAACTGCACATCCCTCGTGAGCCTGGACCTGTCTGCGGCCCCGGTGGCGGTCCTGGGCGGGAATCTGTTCAATGGCTGCTCCCAGCTGGAGCGGCTGACGCTCCCCAAAACGCTGGTTACATTTGAGAAAAAAGCGTTTGAAAAAACCAATCTGACGGAGATTTTTTACACCGGGACCGTCAGCGAGTACAAGGCCCTGGCCGATTCCGGCAAGGCGGACGTCCTGCAGCGGGACGATATTGTCGTCCACTGTGCGGACAGGGACTATATCTACGGGAAAGATACGGTGGGCGATCTGGACTATACGATTGTAAATGGTGTGCTGTCCTTCAGTGGTACCGGTGCCATCCCGGACAATCCGGACTGGTCTGACGATGCCTACGGAGTACACACCCTTGTGATCCGGCCGGGGATCACTGGGATCGGAGAAAACGCGTTCCAGAATTTCTCCAACCTCAGGGAGGTCTACTACGTGGGCGATGAGAATGGATGGATGGGATTCCAGACGAGTATTCAAGCGGGGAACGGCCCGCTCCTGGCCGCAGCCGTCACGCTGGCGGCCTCCGGCAGCTGCGGTGAAAACGTCACCTGGTCGCTCAGCCCGGACGAGGCTGTCCTGACCATCAGCGGATACGGCCCCATGGAAGATTACCGCTCAACCAGCAAGGTGCCCTGGCGCTACAGCGTGGACGCGGTAAAGGCGGTGGTCGTGGAGGCTGGTGTCACCACCTTGGGCGACAGCGCATTCCAAAACTGCAAGAGCCTGGAGCAAGTGGAACTGCCCCGCTCCCTGGAGCGGATCGGGACCTACACCTTCAGCGGCTGCTATGCCCTGACGGAAATCACAATCCCGGAGGGGACGCGGATTCTTGCGGCAAAGGCATTCAGCGATACGAAGAACCTGCGGACCATCTATCTGCCCGCCACCCTGGAGGCTGTGGACATGAAGGCGTTCAACTATGACACCGCCATCCAGGATGTCTACTACGGCGGCACCCCGCGCCAGTGGGAGCAGATCCGTCTGACCAACTCCGGGAAGGGCAACGCGAACCTGCTGAACGCATCGCTGCACTGCACCGGCACGCCGGACACCGCCGCCGCAATCTTCTCCGATGTCACTGGCGGCGAATGGTATGCGGAGGCCCTGGATGCTCTGGTGGAGGACGGCTATCTCACCGGCGGCCGTTTCAACGGCGAAGCGCCTGCCACCCTGGAGATGGTGCTGGACATCCTGTACCGCCGCGCCGGAACGCCCGGCATGTATGCCAACGCGGTTGACTGGGGCAGGCGCAATGGCTTGGCCGCGGGAATTTCCCAGGAATATCTGACTGCCGGGGAGCTTTCCCTTGTGCTGGCGCGGACAGCAGCGTATAATGGGCAGTATACCCTGGCCGGGAGGGTGGCGGATGCGGAGCTGTCTGCCGCGATGGCCTGGGCGGAGGACCTGCTGTCCGGGATTGCCAGCCCCTCCGGCAGTGTCCTGACCCGGGCGCAGGCCGCCGCTGTCCTGGCGCGGTATCTCCAGGCCGGTGTGTCCGCGGCAGACCGCCAGGACGAGATATTTGCAGTTGTCCGCGCCGCGCTGGAGCAGGGCGGGGACGGCAAGCTGTATATCCTGGCCCCGGACCTGACCGAATCCACCAAGTCGGCAAAGACTGGCGACTGCACGCTGATTGTCTTCCCCAACGGCCAGACGATGCTGATTGACTCCGGCGTGAAAAACAGCGAGGCGAATGTCCTGAACATGATGCGCGCTCTTGCGCTCACCAGCCTGGACTACTTTGTCCTGACCCATCCCCACACCGACCATGCAGGCAACGCCTTGGCGGCGGCGCAGGCCATTTATGACGCGGGCGGACAGATCGGGGCATACTATTACTCCGGCTATCCCGCGCCGGACAACAAGACCACTGAGTCTGACATCGCGGATTTCATGGCCGGCAAGGGCGTAGCGATTGACCGAAATGTCCACGCCGGGCAGCAGTGGGCAATCGGCGGCGTAACAGTGGATGTGCTGGGGCCGACGGAGGCCGAAGTCACCTCCGGCAACACCGAGGACGAGTTTGTCAACAATGTATCCATCGTACTGAAGATGACCTACGGGTCCTCCACCTACCTTACCGGCGGTGATCTGTATATCAGCCAGGAGCTGCTCCTGATCGACCGCCTGGGCAGCCAATTGCAGGCGGATGTGGTGAAGGCCAACCACCACGGCCTGTATACCTCCAACAGCAGGGAGTGGCTGGAGGCGGTCTCCCCGCTGGTGATGGTGACGGAAAATGACGATGTGGGCAGCTCTGTCATCGCTGAGGCGGCGCCCGGCATGGGCATCGCCTACTACAGCGCCGGCGTGGACGGCGATGTGCTGGTGGTAATGGATCATGCCAGGAATTACGAGGTCATAACCCAATTTGACACGAACCTGCGCAGGAATTACCGGGGGGAGATCGGCCTGCCGGAGCTTCCTGCCGGGCCCAGCCCTGAGCCGCCGGCTTGGCCCGTCTGGCCCGGGGTGATCCAGCGGCCTGGCTCCCAGAAGCCGTCCAAGCCCAATGCTGGCAGCAGCGAGGAGAGCCAGCAGCCCACTGAACCACAGCAGCCCAGCCAGCCGGAGCCGGAAAAGCCGGTCTCCCGTCCTGTGTACAGCGACGTAGCCGAGGACCGGTGGTTCGCGCCCGCTGTGCGCTTTGTGAGCGAACGCGGCCTGATGGTAGGCGCCGCCGAGGGGCGTTTTGAGCCGGATGGGCACATGACCCGGGCGATGATGGCTGCCGTACTCCACCGCCTGGCGGGAGCCCCCGCCAGTACAGCCGCCAGCAGCTTCGCCGATGTGGCAGCCGGGAGATGGTTTGCCGGCGCGGTGTCCTGGACAGCGGAGGCCGGTATACTCACAGGGACTGGCAGCAACCTGTTCAGCCCCGACGGTCTTGTGACCCGGGAGCAGGTGGCCGTGATGCTCTGCCGCATGGCGGCGCATCTGGGCGTGGATACCACCGCCCGGGCCAGCCTGGAGGGCTTCTCCGACAGGGACGCGGCCAGCTCTTGGGCGGAGACGGCCCTGTCCTGGGCTGTCAGCACGGGCATCCTCCAGGGGACGGACGGGCAGCTCATGCCTCGGGAGACAGCCACGCGGGCGGAAATTGCGGCCATCCTGATGCGCTTTGACGGGATGATGAAGCAGTAAACAGAAAGACTGCGCGGCCCGGCTTCGGCCGGGCTGCGCAGTCGGGAGGTCCAGGGAGTTTTGCCATGAATTACTTTCAAAATGATCCGCCCCGGGAGGACGCAAAGCCCCTGGGGCCGGTAAACCGCTGGTTCCAGGCGGTTACGGGGCATTTCTGCTTCGTGGTCTGCACCGGCCTGCTGCTGGGGCTCTCGTTGGTCCCGGCTGTGCTGTGTGTATACGGGTTCCTCTCCACCGGCGCACTGCTCTTTGTGTTGGGCTGGGTTCTCTCCGGGGCGGCGGTTGGGCCGGTCTGGACGGCGGTGCAGCGGGCCGCGTGGGAGCTGCAATTCGGACATCCCTGCTACCTCTACCGCAGTCTGCTCCACTGGCTGCGGGACAGCCTGGGGCAGGGGGCTGTGCTGGGGGTCCTGGCTGCGGCCCTGTGGACGTTGCTGCTCTCCCCGGCCATCATAGCCCTGCTGGGCGGCGCACCCATGCCGGTTTGGCTGTGGATCTGCCTGGGGGCCGGCGCACTGGCGCTGGCGTCCGCCGGGGGCTATGCCTTCTATCAGGCCGCCCGGTGGGAACTGCGGCTGCGCGGGATTCTGACCAACAGCCTGCTGCTGCTGTTCGCCGCCGGGTGGCGGAGCTTGGCGGTCGGGGGAGTGTGGCTGGCGTTCCTGACGGGGCTGGCCTTCTGGTATCCGGTGGTATTCCCGCTGTGCGTGATTACCGGGCTGCCGGTCCTGCTGAGCGTCACCACCCAGGCCCTCTTTGCCCCGGCGGTGGACCAGCTGCTGGATGCGGAGGGGAAAACGGAATAACGCCCCGCCCGGATCTGCGGCAAGCCCCCGGCCCCTCTGCTGCGAGGGACCGGGGGCTTCTGCTACCGTTTTTCGCCGGGCCGGAAGATCAGGGCGGCCAGGAAGCTGAACAGCACAGCCGCCGCGATGCCGCCGGCCGCGGCTGTCAGCCCGCCGGTCATCACACCCAGCCAGCCCTTTTCGCCCACAGCCTTGGCGACGCCCTTGGCGAGGTTAGAGCCAAATCCCGTCAGGGGTACGCTCGCGCCCGCACCGCCCCACTCCGCAATGGGGGCGTACACACCGATAGCCTCCAAAAACACGCCGGCTACCACAAACCCCGTCAGGATACGGGCAGGGGTCAGCTGGGTTCTGTCGATGAAAATCTGTCCGATGGCACATAGGATGCCGCCGCAGAGGAATGCGTTCAGATACTGCATACATAGCTCCTTCTCCTGTTATTTGAATAGTTGCCTGTCCCGCGGAAGGCGTCACTGCATTTCGATGGTGACTGCATGGCAGATCGAGGGGATGCTCTCGCCCTGGAAGGACGAGGTAGGGGAGAGCAGCGCGCCCGTGGGGGCAAAGAGCAGCTTTTTCCAACGCCCCTCATCCATCTCCCGCAGCAGGTACCCGCACAGCACCGACGCGGAGCATCCGCAGCCGCTGGCCCCGGCGTGCATGTCCTGCTTTTCGATGTCGTAGAGCAGCATCCCGCAGTCCTGGTAGTTTTGGCTCATGTCCACCCCGTCCTGGGCGAACAGGTCCACGATAATCTGGTGGCCCAACACCCCCAGATCCCCGGTCAGCACCAGGTCGTAGTCCTTTGGGCCGGTGCCGGTGGCGGCAAAGTGGGCGGACAGGGTGTCATAAGCAGCGGGGGCTGGTGGAAGATTAGGCCCATAATAGAAATTATCCCGCCTTGGCGGACAGGCCGTGCTCGTCCAGCAGGTCCAGCAGCCGCTGGTATTCGTCCTGATATTGAAACAGGATGGTGATGGTCCCGCCCTCGTGGACGTAGATCATCTCAATCAGCTCCACCACGACCTCCCGCGTCAGCTCCCGGATGTTCCGGTACTTCAGGAAATGCTGGACGAACTGGCTCTCTGCGGCGGCGGACTGCCGGTACTGGCGCATCTCCTCCCGCAGCCCGGCGATGGACCGCTCGACCTGCTCCAGCTGGCTGTCAAACCGTCCCTTCAAGGTGAGGTATTCCTCCTTGGTGAGCACGCCGGATTTCCAGTCGGGATAGAGGTCGGCCTTGTACTGGGCCAGCTTTTCCCGCTCCTGCTCCTGCAGCTGGAGCATGGCCTCCAGCCGGGAGGACCTGGACGCCTGGAGGTTCCGCTTTTGCAGCTCCCGCAGCAGCTCGTCCATGGATACCGCCAGCTGGATCTGTGCCTGGACGGTGGCCAGTACGGCCTGGTAGAGCTTTTCCTCCCGGATGGTGTGCTTGGTGCAGGCGGACCGGTCGCCCTTGCGGAAGGTCTGGCACACATAGTAGCGGTACGTTTGATAGGGCTGGCAGGCGGTTTTCTTCGCCATGGCCCGGCGGCAGTCCGCGCAGCGGATATAGCCGCTGAAAATGCTCACATGGGATACGCCGGGGGCGGCGCGGGTGTCCCGCAGCAGGAGCTGCTGCACCGCCTCAAACTGCTCCCGGGGGATAATGGGCTCGTGGGTGTCCGGGACGACGGTCCACTGCTCCTGGGGCACGGCGGCGGAGACCTGGACCTTGTAGCTCTTGGTGCGCGTCCGGCTCTGGACCATGTCGCCGGCGTAGATCTGGTTTTTCAGGATACGGCGCACGGAGGAGTCGGGCCAGAGCCCGTCGCAGATCTCGCCGGTGGGGTGCCGGTAGCGCAGGCCCAGCTGCCGCTTGTACAGGGTGGGGTTGGGGACGCCCATCTGGTTGAGCCGTTTCGCAATGCCGATGATGCTCATGCCCTCCAGGAACCACTGGAAGATGCTGCGGACCACTTCGGCGGCAGCCGGGTCCACCACCAGATGGTGGCGGTCGTCCGGGTCCTTGCGGTAGCCGTAGGAGGCGAAGGAGCCGATGAACTCCCCCTTGCCCCGTTTCCGGTCCAGGGAGGAGCGGACCTTGTTGGAGATATCCCGGCAGTACTCATCGTTCATCACGTTTTTAAAGGATACGAGGGCGTTGTTGATGGAGGCGGGGTCCTTCACGCTGTCGATGTGGTCCACCACGGAGACAAAACGGATGTTGAACAGGGGGAAGACCATCTCCAGATACTGGCCGACCAGGATGTAGTTCCTGCCCAGCCGGGACAGGTCCTTGACGACGATGCAGTTGACTGCGCCGCTTTTGATGTCGTCCATCATCCGCTCGAAATCCGGGCGGTTGAAGTTCGTCCCGGTCCAGCCGTCGTCGATATACGTGCCCGTCAGGCTGATATCGCCGCTGCCGTCCACGTATTCGCGGGTGATATCCTTTTGTGTGGCGATGCTGTCGCTTTCCTCTTTATCGCCGTCCTCTCTGGAGATACGCAGATAAGCCGCCGCCCGCCACTGGGCGGCAGCCGGCGCGATCCCCTGCTTTTTTTTGACATACTCATCATAACGGTTCCTTCTGGCCATAGGATACCTCCTTGTAAATGATAGAAGGCCGTATGCCATGGCCGCATCACACGCCGCCATTATAGCATACAGCCCACGCAAATTAAATGGATTTTGACAGCAAACGGCACATCCGATCCTGTAAAGTGTCGCCAGTTTCCCCAGAAAAGGCCACATGGACGCCGATATCACCGACGCGGAACAGGTACGGGTTCCCGGCCGCCCGCAGGAAGGCCCGGGCCTTTGCCTGGGGGCCGGCGTTGGGCAGGGAGATGCCTGTGATGTCGGGGAGCTCATATTTATTGAAATCTGCCCGCTGGAGCTGCTGCTCCGCCTGACGCTTGAGATCCATGCCAATCCCTCCTTTTTCCTTATTTTACCCGGAGGGCCTGCGTTGTATACCGTTTGCACGCTGCGCGGCAGGCAAACAAATCCAGCCAGCAATCTGCATACCTTCCCAATATCTGCGGATACTATCCATGTTTTCCAAAGAAAAACATGGGAGGAATCGAGAATGAAAGCAACCGGAATTGTGCGCCGCATTGACGACCTGGGACGGGTGGTAATCCCCAAGGAAATCCGGCGCACGATGCGTATTCGGGAGGGCGACCCCTTAGAGATTTACACCAGCCGTGACGGCGAGGTCATCTTTAAGAAGTATTCCCTGATGGGCGGGCTGGACGACTTTGCGGCCCAATTTTGTGAAACCCTGTCCAAGAGCTGCGGCGCGATTACCGCCGTCACGGACCGGGACACCATCATCGCCGTAGCCGGCGGCGGCAAGCGGGAGCTGATGGGCAAGCGGATCAGCTCCCAGCTGGAGCAGATCATGGAGGACCGGCGGATCTACCAGCACACAGGTGATGACCGCCGGATTTTTGTCACAGAGTCAGGCGAAAAGTTCTGCGCTGCCGTGGCGGCCCCCATTATCTCCGAGGGGGATGTGCTGGGACTGGTGCTGTTTGTAGAGGACGGCGACCCCCAGGTCACAGGTGAGACCGAGTACAAGCTGGCCCAGACCATCGCCGCTTTTTTGGGAAAGCATATGGAAAACTGAACAGCTGCGATAGGGAGAACCGGGCAGCCCCCGCTGAGGGCTGCCCGGTTCAGGCTGTTATGATAGAGAAGCTCCTATACATACGCCGCGGGGCGGCTATTCCCGTTCCCGCCGATGGAGGACGAAATCAAGGAGAAAGCACGCGCCGGCGCTCAGGGCGGCAATGGTGATGTTGGCCAGGCTGCCGTAGATGCCGCGTGATGCCAGGATACAGAGGATTCCAAAGGACAGGGGGACGCACAGCAGGAGGCTCCACCCCGCTGCCAGCCACAGCCGCTGCCGCAGCCATCTCCGGCAGATAAAATACACAGCCCACAGATAGATGACAGAGAGCAGGGCAATCCAGGGGGTCCAGTACCAGCCGGGGAACTGCGTGAGGAAGGGTACGATAGCAAACGACAGCATCAGCAGGAAATCCCGCACGGGCCGCGCTGAGCGCAGCAGGGGGCAGCAGAGCGCCCAGCCAAAGGCCACGCATTTGATGGCCAGCAGCATGGCCTGCTTATGCTCGCTGTCCACGGTCAGGAGGATAATGGACAGCACCAGCGCCGCTATCAGGCAGCCGGCGGTGAGGGCCACAAACAGCCAGAACCGCCAGCCGCTGTTTTTCCGCCGGGCCGTCTCCGCATAGCTGACCGTGTCCAGCACCACGTCCGTCAGCTCTGACGGTACCGGGGCGGCCTCATCCCGCTGCCCGGCCAGCAGCTCGGAGACCGTCACCTCCAGCGCGTCCGCCAAGGTGCGCAGGAGCGTGATGTCCGGATAGCAGACCCCCCGCTCCCACTTGCTCACCGCCTTATCGGTGATGCCCAGCCGGTCCGCCAGCTGCTGCTGGGTCAGGCCCAGCTCCAGCCGCCGGTCCCGGATAAACAGGCAGATCGGATTCTCTTCCATGTTCGTGCCCTCCTTTATGTGTTGGGGCTATTGTAGGCCGTCCAGGGTGGGAAAAGCAACCGCTAATTGGTCGATTCGCCGGGTAAACCGGTGGTTGAGCCCTTCTCCCTCTCCAGCTCCCCATAGACCTCCGCCAGCAGCTTCCGGCTGGCCTTGGTGCCCTGGAAATCCGCCTCCCGGAACATGTCCGGCCGGCGGCGGAGGGTGCGCAGCATGGACTGGCGCAGCCGCCACGCTGCTACGTTGGCATGGTGGCCGCTGAGGAGGACCTCCGGCACCTTCCGGCCATGCCACGTCTCCGGGCGGCTGTACTGTGGGTATTCCAGCAGGCCGTTCCAGTGGCTCTCTTCCTCGTAGCAGGCCGCCTCCGGCAGGACCCCAGGCACCATCCGGCATACTGCGTCCGCCACTGCCATAGCCGGGATCTCCCCGCCGGTGAGGACGAAATCCCCCATGGAGATCTCCTCGTCCACGCATTCCTCGATAAACCGCTCGTCAATGCCCTCATAGTGGCCGCAGACTAAAATCAGGTGGTCATAGTCCGCCAGCAGCTGCCGGGCCTTGGCCTGGCAGAAGGTGGTCCCGCAGGGGGAGAGGTAGATGGTACGGCTGCGCGGCGTCCCAAATGCCTCTTGAATGGATGCCCAGCAGCGGTAAAGGGGGTCCGCCTGCATGACGGCCCCCCGGCCGCCGCCGTAAGGGTAGTCGTCTACCTGCTTCTGCTTGTTGACCGTATAGTCCCGGATCTGATGGGCCTCGATACGGATATAGCCCCGCTCCTGGGCCCTGCCCAGGATGGATTCGTTCATCATATCCCCCACGGTCTCGGGGAACAGGGTCATGATATCAATCCGCATGGCTGCCCATCCCCTCCCACACATGGATATCCATCGTCCCGCCCGCCAGGTCGACAGCGGCGACGAAGGCCGGCACGGCGGGGATCAAATACTCGTCCGCCCCGCCGCGGACAGCATAAATTTTGTGGGCGGGGTAGCTCAGGACTTCCTCCACTGTTCCCAGGGCCTCGCCGGTGGCGGCGTCCCTGGCGGTGAGGCCCACCAGCTCCTGGTCAAAGTATCCTCCCGGCGGCAGGGGGGCGCCTGCGCGCAGGATGGAGACGGGTTTCCCCTTCAAGGACAGGGCGGCGTCCATATCGTCCACCCCCTTGAGCTTGAGAAGCAGGCAGCCCTTGTGCTCCCGGCAGGCGGCGGCGGTGTAAGGGGCGCCGTCCACGTAAAAAACGCCGCATTGGGCCAGGAGATCCAGGTCAACGCCCTGGGGCAGCAGCTTGACCTCGCCCCGGATGCCGTGGGTGTTGACAATCTGCCCGGCGGTGATGAATGTGCATTCCATGGGATATTTCTCCTTTGTTGGAAGGTAGCCATCCTTTTTCCTGCAAGAAAAGGGAGCAAAAAGAAGTGGAAACGGTTTGGCAGGGTCTATTCTACTATACTTTCAGGAAAAGGGCAATGATAAATAGGCTGGTAAGCCAAGAAAACATGTATAGCGAGAGCCGGCGCGGCGTTAAGCTGCGCTGGATTTTTCAGAATTGACAATGCCTGCGAGAAGGAAACGGACAGGGCTCAAACAAGCCTTGTCCGTTCACTGTTCCTCAGCGATATTTGCGGCCTTGCCCAGCTATCTCTCTGGCATTTTGAAGCCTATAAGAGCCTTGTTCAGATAATCGTTGAACGGCTTCATCTGGCGGAAGATCCCCACCGCTTTGGACAGAAATAGACCGGCGTCCGTCAGATCTTCGTCTTGGACCGGATATTCCAGATACCAGCTTTTATACTTTAGATATTCAGCTTGGGGATGATCCTTTTCGTATCCAACTGGGACATTTTTCAGCGCCGTACCATTCACCGTAAAACACTCCTGAAAAGACGGGGCAGTGATGATCGTTTCCCACTCGCTGCCATGCTCTGAGATGTAATCCCGCACCATCCTGGTGGCATCCTTGAACATATCAGCAAACAGGCCGCCGCCCAGAAAGGATTGTCCACCCGGCTTGAGCATCAGATAGTAGCCTACCGGGATAGGCAGCTTTCCCATGGACGAGATATGCGCCCGGAACGCCGGGTTGTAAGGGGACTTGTCATGGCTGAACCTGGTGTCCCGAACCAGCTTAAAGGTCAGCTCCTTGGGCGCGTAGCCGAGGATACTGCTGTCAAATTCCCCGATTTGGAGGATCAGAGCCTGAACCAGTTCCTCAAACTGTGCGTTGGCCGCCTGGTACCCGGCCTTATGGGCATGGTACCATTCCCGATTATTGTTGGCGCTCAGCTCGGTCAGATAGCCCATCATCATCTGTGTATTCATCTCTCCACCCCCTACGCTCCCGCAACCGTGGAAAAGGCTGGGCCGTTCAGAAAGTCCCGGATCATCTGCTTGAGCCGTTCCGTGGACTGGTACGCCCGGCAGAACGAAAACTGCTGGGAGTATCCGTCGATTTCTTCCATAGCCGCTGTCACCTCCACAGCGGCATCGCTCGGCTTGGCGGAGGTAAAGTCCAGCTGTCCAGGTGCAATCCGGTGGTTCTGTATCGCATAGTTCACCCGGCCGGCACAGCGGCAGGAACCCTGCCCGTACTCGCCGCAGTATTCCGACAGGAACTCGGCCATCTTTTTCCGTACCCGGGAAAGCCGCTGGCGATAGGCTTCCGGAGTGATGCCCAGGATGTCCCCGGCGATCCGGCTGTCCACATGGAACATCGTGCCCAGGATGAAGATACAGCGGCTCTCCGGGTCCAGACACTGAAGCATGACGTTTGTGCAGGACAGCTTCAGCTCCTCGGCCAGAATCGCCTTTTCCACATTCTGGGTCAGGTCGGGCACATCCTGAACCTTTCCGCTGCGGATGTCGTTTCCGTAGTACTCAAAGCTTAGAGGGAACTGAGCGAACATATACTTCCTGTAGTCCTTGAGATGGTTCACTGCAATGCGAAATACCCAGGTCGTAAAGGCGCTCTCCCCCTTGAAAGATGACAGATGGGTCATGATTTTCAACAAAATGTCCTGGGACGCATCTTCCGCATCATGGAAGGTACCCAGCATCCGCAGGGATAGGTTGAATACCAGATCCTGCACACCGGCCAGCACCGTCTCCAGCGCAGCTCTATCCCCAGCGGTGGCCTGTTCAATCAGAGCGGCTAATGGTTGATTTTCTTTTGTGTTCATAAAAACACCTCCTGTAGGATTTGACTGGCATGAACTGGATTTGTGACAAAGAAATGATACCGTTTCAGCCGGTTCTGTCTGCGATGGATAGTATAAAGGAAGGATGCGGCTTTCACAAGCATATGATAGGAAAATAATCAGGAAAATCTTGAGCTTTTCTTGAGATTTATGTGGTATAATAGAAAAAATCCCTTAGAGAGGAGAATCTGTTTGAAACCGACGCTGCTGATTGTGGACGATGAACGCGGTATCGTGGACACAATGAGAGCTTACTTTTCCCCGCAATATGAGATTCTGACAGCCTACAGCGGGCAGGAGGCCATTCAAAAGGCGGAGAAACAACCGGATCTGATCCTGCTGGACATCAATATGCCGGGGATGGACGGCCTGGCTGTCTGTCAGACCATCCGGGACCATGTGTCCTGCCCCATTTTATTTTTAACAGCCCGCATAGAATCCTCTGACCAGATCATCGGCTTTCAAGCGGGGGCGGACGACTACATTGTGAAGCCCTTTGATCTGGACGAGCTGGCGGCGCGGATCGCCGCCCATCTGCGCCGGGAACAGCGGAGGAGCAGCCCGTCTAACCTGCGCTTTTTCGGGGAGTGCGTGGTGGACTACTCCGCCCGGACTGTGACCGTCCGCGGCGGGGCCGTACCGCTTTCCCGCCGGGAATTTGACATTCTGGAGCTGCTGTCCCTGAATGCAGGACAGGTTTTCGACCGGGAACGGATCTATGAGACGGTGTGGGGCATTGACGGCGAGGGCAGCAGCGATACTGTCATGGAGCATATCCGAAAGATTCGGGCCAAGCTGGCCGTCCATACGCTCCACAGCTATATTGAGACAGTCTGGGGGTGCGGGTACAGGTGGAACGGCTGAAGAATATGAGCCTGCGGCGGTCCTTTTTTCTGCTGACCCTCTGCGGACTGCTGGCGGCGCTGATCCTGACGGCCCTGCTGTGGAAAGGGTGCCAGGCGGTTTCGTCCCAATATCCGTCAGGCGGGGTGATGGTCGACAGCAACGGCGTGATCCAGCCGCTGCCTGCGCCCACGCCAGAGCAAATGAGGATGCGGGCAGCAGTGGATCTTATCTTTCTGCTGGGCTGCATCCTGTTTCCGGCAGCCGGTCTGGCGGCAGCTGGAATGCTCTTTTACCGCTGGAAACTGAAAGAACCCCTCGCCCTGCTGCTGGAGGGGACGCAGCGGGTCCAGGCCCATGATCTGGATTTCACCATCCCCAACCTCTCCGCTGACGAACTGGGGCAAATCTGCACGGCATTTGAAAACATGAGGCTGGAGCTGCTGAAGACAAATCAGGAATTATGGCGGCAGGCGGAGGAACGAAAGCGGCTCAATGCCGCCTTTGCCCACGATCTGCGCAATCCCATCACTGTCTTGAAGGGGAACGTCAAATTACTGCGCCAGGACGCCTCCAATCAGCAGGCCCTTGACCGCCTGGAGAGCTACACATTGCGAATTGAGCGGTATGTGGAGGCCATGAGCAGCATTCAGCGGCTGGAGCAAATGCCGGTGCAACCCGCCGGCGTGGCCTGGGTGGACCTGCGCGCAGAGCTGGCGGAAACGGCGCGGCTGTTGGCCCCGGGGCGGGAACCGGCGATCTGCGGGCCAGATATGGGATCGGTACAGATTGACCACGGGATTTTCCTGACTGTGGCGGAAAACCTGATTGGAAACGCGGCCTGTTTCGCGCAAAAGAAGCTGGAAATTGCCCTCGTACTGGAGAACAATATGCTGCTTCTCTCCGTTGCGGATGACGGCCCCGGATTCCCCCCTGAACTGCTAAAAAACGGGCCAAAGCCTTTTGGAACGGCAGAGGGGACCGATGGGCATTTCGGTATGGGCCTATACAGCAGCGGCCTCTTGTGCTGCAAGCACGGCGGCGATCTCCGTCTGGAGAACCGAGAGGCAGGCGGCGCAGCGGTCACAGCGTCCTTCCAAATCAAATGACAGCCTTGAGCGTTTCTTGAGATTTACCGAGTACACTCTCCTTACACCAATAAGGAGGGTGTTTTTATGAACATCGAAGCAAAGGAACTTTCCAAAATCTATGGAGAGGGCGAAAACCGGGTGACGGCCCTGGACCGGGCCTCGCTGACTATCGCCCCCGGCGATTTCATCTCCATTATGGGGCCGTCCGGCAGTGGAAAGAGCACGCTCCTGCACCTGCTCTCCGGGCTGGACCGCCCCACCTCCGGCCATCTGACCTATGACGGCAAGGCCATCTACAGCCTGTCCGACAAGGAGCTGTCCGCCTTCCGGCGCCAGCGGATCGGCTTCATCTTCCAGCAGTTCCACCTGCTGCCCGTCCTGACGGCCCGGGAAAATATCACCATGCCCCTGCTTCTGGATAGAAAGCAGCCAAACGAGGGGTATCTCCAGGACCTGGCCCAAATGCTGGGCATTCAGGACCGCCTGACCCACCTGCCCCATGAGCTCTCCGGCGGACAACAGCAGCGGGTAGCCATCGCCCGGGCGCTGATAGCAAAGCCGGATGTGATCTTTGCCGACGAGCCCACCGGCAACCTGGACAGCCGGAGCGGCAGCGAGGTGATGGAGCTTCTGAAAGCGGTGGGCAAGGACATGGGGAAAGCCCTGGTGGTCATCACCCATGACAGCCGCATCGCAGCCATGGCGGAGCGCCGGCTCACCATTGTGGACGGGGTGTTGTCGGAGGTGGCGGCAGGATGAAACAATATCAAACGCTGGCCCTGAAGGAGCTGCTGGCCCAGCGGCTCACCTCCGTTTTGATTCTCCTGGCGATCATCCTGTCTACCATGATGACAGCGGTGATCGGCCAGTCCCTGGGCGTGCTGTCCGCCATGCGGCAGCAGCAGGCTATCGCCATCGGCGGGAACCGCCACGCCGGGTTTGTCCAGATGGACAGGGAGCAGCTGGAGACGCTGAAGGGCGACCCCAGGCTGTCCTTTGTGGGCAGCTACGTGGTGCTGGGGAGTGTGCAGCTGGACAACACGCTGATACTGGGCCTCAGCGAGTTCCAGGAGGATGTGGGCACAGCCTACCCCGCCATTTCCGCTGTCAAAAAAGGGCGCCTGCCGGAGGCTCCCATGGAGGTCGCCCTACCCGAGGATGTGCTGGGGTATCTGAGGTTCTCAGGGGAGCTGGGGGATACCATATCCCTCTCCCTGTCCAAGGCCCTGCGCCACGGGGTACTCACCCAGTCCCATGACTTCACTGCGGCTTTCACCTTGGTGGGTATTACCGAGAGCAACTACCTCAACTACGCAGCGGGAGTCGTCAACGGCATCGTAGGGTCTGGTACAGCGGAGGACCTGCTGCCGGAGGAGTATTTCTATTACAATGTAGACGTCCGCGTAGCGGACAAAGGGACCTTCCAGGCCACCATGGACGATTTGGCAGCGGAGTTGAACGTTCATGAGCTGGATACCACATACAACATCCCGTATTTGGACGCTCTGGGCATCCGGTACCGTGCGGAGGCCGCCGATGTGACGGGAGCCTCTGGCGAGGGCTTCCCCCTGATGCTGGCGGCGGGAATCCTGGTGGGGGCGCTGCTCCTGCTGGCGGCAGGGCTGGTGATCTACAACATCCTGAAAATCGCCGTTTCCCGCCGCACGACCCAGTATGGCGTCCTCCGGGCCATGGGCGCGGACAAGGGGCAGCTGTATGTTCTGGTCGCCGCACAGGTTCTGCTGCTGTGTGCCGTTGGTATTCCTGCGGGCCTGCTGCTGGGGAGCCTGTCCGCCAAGGGCATCCTCACCGCCGCCACGGGACTGCTCTCTCCAAAAATATTCTTGGCGCGGGATGCTGGGGAACTGAACCGGCTGATCACAGAAAACAGCGGCAGCAAGGGCCTGTTCCTACTGGCCAGCGTAGCCGTCACCCTGGTTTTCGCCCTGACCGCCGCCCTCCCCGCTGCCCGGTATGCGGCACGGGTAGCTCCCACCGTTGCGATGGCGGGGAGCCGGGTAAAGGTCAGGCGCCGGAGCCGGAAGGAACAGAAAATCCGCAATTTCGAGGCGTTTTATGCCCGGCTCAATTTGAAGCGCAGTCGGGGCCGCACCGCTATTACCGTCCTGTCCCTGGTCATGAGTATCACTGTTTTTATCGCACTCCAGGGGGCGATAGGGCTGCTGGACACCGCCGGGAGTGGCGTGGCAGAGCACTATGGGGACTACTCCATCACCAACGAAGCGGCGGGCTTTTCCACCGAGGAATACCAGGCCATGCGGGACGATACCCGCGTGGAAGAGCTGACCGCAATGCAGTTTTCCTACTATGAGCAGGGGACAGATGGCTATCCTTTGGGCATTGCATTTGGATTTCCCCTCCAGCCGGCGGAGACATTCCAGGTGGTGGGGCTGAACGGCGCTTACTGGGATCGGGCTTTTTCCTCCCTGCCGCCGGAGCTCCTGGAAAAGCTGAAGGCCGGGGAGGGATGCATGGTCCGCAATCCTCTGCCCCTGGTCTTTGAGGGACAGGAGATTCCCCGCACCAGCATACGGGCAGGGGATACCATCACCGTGGCGGGGCGAGAGCTGACCGTACTGGCCACCCTGGACGGCTATGAGACCTATTTGAGTGTGGGAAACAACGGCTTTGTCAACGGAGTTCAGATCGTTGTGAATGAGGACCTGTATGCCGCCCTCACGGGGAAAGCGGAGTATAACGAGCTGCTGCCCACCTTGACGGAGGGGGTTGACCGAGCGGACTTTGACGCTGTGTTGGAGGCCCTGGCGGGGCGCACTCCCGGTACTCTCTGGCTGTCCTACGAGGACACCGACCGTCAGCTGGCGGAGAGCTTCCAACAGATTCAGCTTCTGGCCTGGGGCCTGATCCTGTTTGTGGCGCTGATCGGCCTTTTGAACATTGTCAACACAGTCTACACCAACATCCACACCCGTGTCACCGAGATCGGGATGCAGCGGGCCATTGGCATGAGCGCGGGGAGCCTGTTCAAGGTGTTTTTATGGGAAGGGGCCTACTATGGCATGAGCGCAGCGGTGATTGGAAGTATCGCCGGATATATCTGCACGATTTTTGTAGAGGCTGCAACGACGGATATGCTCCAGCTGGTCGCTGTTCCTGTAATTCCTATCGCAGAGGCGGCGGTGCTTGCGATAGCCGCCTGCCTGTTGGCAACCTGCATCCCATTGAGAAGAATCAGTAAAATGAGCATTGTGGATTCCATCGAGGCAGTGGAATAAACATACAGTTTGCCCAGCAGCAAAAAAATTGCTGCTGGGCAGATTCATTTCCACGCCTATGGGCTTACAGATTTTCCTCCTGCGCGAAATTTTCTGGATAATACTGGCCTCACTGGCCTCAGCAATTCCTCACGAATTCTTTTCAGCCAGCTTGAGAAGGCAAAGAGCGAAAATCAGGGCCGAACCGGAGATGGCTGGCAGTAAATAAGCGGGCCAGAGCTCTGCCATCATTCCGCCAAGAATCAGAGACAACGGGATCAGGATATACGATATAGAGGTAGAAACACCGAAGGCTTTTCCAAGATATGAGCTGTCCACATAAATCTGGAGTGTCGTCTTTGTTTGGATGTTGATATCAACTGCCAGCCACCCAACAATAAATTTGAGTATACAGAGTACTGCTACCGACCAGACAGCGTGATAGGGAAACCATGCAGTCAGGGCTAATATCAACATTGATAGGCCGAGTCCTCCTGTTTTTAAGAACGGATATCGAAACTCCGTCTTGCTGGGATATTTTGTCCGCACCAGCGCACACAGCACAGAACCTACCGCCGCACTGCTTGAAATAAAGCCGTAGCCGCTGGATGAAATTCCCAGCGTTACTGTGACAATCAAAGGGAGAGCCACATTAAAGCCTGCGCTGAAACAAAAATTACCCAAACTGTCTCCAAGCAAAAATGTGCGGAGTTCTTTTTGCCGAAATAAATAGCGGAGGAACGCACCTGGCTTCACTTGTGCTAGTTCTGCTACCCGGGGTGTTTCCTTTCCTAAACGGGGTCTGAACCGCAGAAATAGTTCCCCAAATGCCGACAGTAAAAATGAGGCCATATTAATAAGAGCGAACGTTTGGATTGGAAACACTCTGATCATAACGCCACCAAAGGATGGTGCGGCAATATTAACACTGGCTGTAATAAATTGCGTCAGTGAGGCCATTTTTTTAAGCGACTGTACGCCATCAAGCCCATCCAGATTTGTAAGATGAGTATCAATTGTATTATTGAATACGGCCGAGATAGCGGACAGCAGAAAAATAGAAGTGTATACAGAGGCGAGCCCAAGATGCAAAAACGGAAGAATGCAAACAGCGGCACTCACTATATCGCATAGAACTAAGATGCGGTTCGGCTGATCTATGCGGTCACTGATATACCCTACAAACGTTGATATAATGATCGTTGGTAAGTAATTGACAAGCAACGAGATACTAAAGCTCAAACCGGAGCCTGTTTCGGATAAAATATACCAGCTCAAGGCAAATGTAAACAATTTTGTGCCAATGTGTGATACACCCTTGCTGAATAGAAATAGAACCTTGTTACCCATGCATTGTGTAACCTCCCCTGAAAACGTGCTTATGCAGGTTGGATCAGTATATCTCAGTTTTGTGTGACTGAAGATTCATGATAGAACAGCCGGACCTGTCGGCCCGGCTGTCCAGTTTCATATGAAAACTTGCTCTGCCGGAAGTTGCTGTTCTGATCCTGGCAACCTTGGCCAAGGAAAAAGTAGGACAACCTATTCCTCACCCCAAGGCGCGTCCTCTTCCTCTGGGGCGGCTGCGCCGCCCATCTGCATCTCCTGCCACTGCGCGCGGGTAATCAGCAGCTGGCGGGGCTTGGAGCCCTCCAGAGGGCCAACAATCCCACGCTCCTCCATCTGATCCACCAGGCGGGCGGCACGGGAGTAGCCCAGCTTCAGACGGCGCTGCAGCATAGAAACAGAGGCTTGGCCGGTCTCAAAGATCACATCCACAGCGGCGGGCAGCAGCTCGTCGCTCTCATTGTCGTCCGACGGTTCCGGGGCGGAGGAACCGCCCTTCCGCTCCTTCTCCTGCACGGACTCCTCAATCTTCCGCATGACCTCATCAGAGTACTGGGCCTCACCGGTGGACTTCACATAGCCAACTACCCGCTCAATCTCCTCAGGGGTGATGAAACAGCCCTGCACACGGATGGGCTTGCCGATCCCCAGGGGTGCGTACAGCATGTCGCCCCGTCCCACCAGCTTCTCTGCACCCGGGTTGTCCAGGATGATGCGGGAGTTGATGGCAGAATCCACTGCAAAGGCAATACGGCTGGGGATATTGGCCTTCATCAGGCCCGTAATCACGTCGGCAGACGGCCGCTGGGTGGCAATGACCAAGTGCATCCCGGCAGCGCGGCCCATCTGGGCGACCCGGCAGATGGATTCCTCCACCTCCTTGGCGGCTACTACCATCAGGTCCGCCAGCTCGTCGATGACTACCACTACCGACGGCATATGGGACAGATCCTCCCGCTGGGCGGCAATGGCATTGTATTCCTCCAGCTTTTTCACACCCAGTTCGGAGAAGGTCTTGTACCGCTTCATCATCTCAAATACTGCCCATTGCAGCGCGCCAGCGGCCTTTTTCGCATCTGTCACCACCGGGATCAGCAGGTGGGGGATGCCATTGTAAGGCGCCAGCTCCACCATCTTCGGGTCCACCATGATGAAGCGGACGTCCTCGGGGCTGGACTTGTAGAGCAGGCTGATAATCAGGGAGTTGGTACATACCGACTTGCCGGAACCGGTGGTACCGGCAATCAGCACGTGGGGCAGCTTGGCGACATCCCCGACAATGTCCTTGTTGCCGATGTCACGGCCCACGGCGAATGCTACAGAGGACTTGTGGTCAGAAAAGGTTCTGGACTCGATCACGTCCCGGATCAGCACCGGGCTCACGGTCTTGTTAGGCACCTCGATGCCCACGACAGAGATCTTGTCCGGTATGGGGGCGATACGCACCCCGCTGGCCCCCAGGGCCAGGGCGATGTCGTCGGCCAGATTGGTCACTTTGCTGAGCTTGACCCCCTGGGCCAGGGCAAATTCATAGCGGGTAATGGCCGGGCCGCGGATGACGTCCCCGGCGGAGGCATCCACTCCAAAGCTGCGCAGGGTGTCCGCCAGCCGCTGGGCGTTGATGCGCAGCTCCGCGCCGGCCTCGATATAGTTGTCCTGGACGTTGGGGTCCAGCAGTGTGACGGGGGGGAAGTCGTAGGCCGCCCCGGCAGCGGCCATGCCGCTCTCAATCTCCGCCGCCACCTGGGCGGTGGCGTCCTCATCCTCCGGTTCCTCCTTCTTTTTGCGCCGCGGCGGTTCCGGCGGCGGGGCCGGCGTGGGGAGTGGTTCTGGTTCCGGCATGGGCTCCGGTTCTGCGGGATATTCAAAGATTTCAGGCTCCGGCTCGGGTTCCGGGACCGGCTCCGGCTCCGGGGCCAAGATATCGGCAGGGGTCAGCAGCTCCTTCTCCCGGGGCTTGAAGAAAGCGGCGCGTTCCTCATCCGGCTGGGGTTGGGGCGGCTCCGGCTGCGGGCGTCCGCCGCCAATCGGCGTGCCATCCAAGGGGATATCGATGGTTGGCCGGGCGCGGGCGGGCTTCTTTTTGGCCGGGGCGGGGCGGGGCTTGGGCTGGACAGGCGTGAAGAAGCCGTCCTCCTCATCGTAATCCTCCTCGCGGTAGTCCGGACGTTCCCGCTCCCGCCACATTTGCAGTAGCAGGGCGGGCGTCACCTGGAACACCACCATCAGCAGCACTAGGAGCAGCACCACGAAGATCATCACCGACGCGGGCTTCCCCAGCACAGCCGTAAAGCCGTGGGCGCTACCGCCAGAGAGTACGCCGCCGGATTCCAGGGTGTGCCCGGTTTTCCAGAGCGTGGAGAAAAGGCCCTCCGGCTCAGACAGATCCAGCCTGCAAAACAGCATGTGGCACACCCCGCCGAACAGGTAGGGGACCAGCAGGGCGCAGGCGGTCCGCAGGGCCACCGGCCGGCCCCGATGGGTGAGCAGGACCCAGGCGGCCGCCGCCAGGGCGGGGACGGCCAGATAGTAGCCGATGCCGAACAGGCCCTTGAGCAGCTTGGGGATCAGGTCGATCAGCCACCCCTCGCCAGTAAAATAGCTGACCAGCACGCACAGGGCCACCAGCAGCAGGACAATCCCGGCCACCTCCCGGCGGACGGGCCGCTTGGCTGGGGCCCTGGCGGCGGCGCGGCTTTTGGGGGCCGTACGGGAACCGCCGCTCCGGCTGCCGGCGCTGCGGCTGCCGCCCTTTGCGCCGGATGTAGTTTTCTTCTGTGTAGTTGCCATGGTTCTCCCTCTTACTATTTTCCGATATGTTCCGCCATCAGGCGGTCAAAAGCCGCCTGATGGTCCAGAAACCGCTGGCGGACAAAACTGATATAGTGCTCGGTCATCATGAATTGTAAGAATTCCTTGTAGGGCATCAGGCGGTAGTCCACTGTTTCCCCCGCCTGGAGGCGGATAGCCTGCGTGTCCGGGTCAAAGACAGCCAGGAAACTGTGGTAGATGGCGGGGAACCCGCCGGGCAGCTGCCGGGGCTGGACATAAACCGGGTGCAGGGAACTCTCCGGCAAGGTGATGCCAGTCTCCTCCCGCAGCTCCCGGGCTGCGCCGGCAACCGGGGATTCCCCCTTCAGGACCGCGCCGCCGGTAATCTCCCAGAGAAGGCCCCAAGCCTTTTCCGGGTGCCGCTGGGTAAGGAGTACCCGGCCATCTGTAGTGACAGGGCAGACCTCCGCTACCAGATGCCAGGCGCCAGGGGGAAATGGCTCACCCCGCACCAGGTCGAACCCCAGGGGACGTCACTCCTGGTCATAGGCATCCCACAGCTCCGCCATAGTATCCCCCCGATCAGGCCGCCTTGAGCCAGGGCAGCAGGTTCAGCACCTTCAGCAGGCTCAATACCACAGTGACAGCCCCGGCGGCCCAGCAGTAGTAGGCAAACGCGCCGAATCTCCCCTTGTCCGCCACCATCCGCACCAGACGGATGGAGAGGTAGCCGGACAGGCCAGCCGCCGCTACGCCCAGGAGGTATGCCGGCAGCAGGGACCAGTTCACCCCGGTCTCCACCACGTCAAAAATTTGCAGGATATTGGCCCCCAGCACGGCAGGGATGGACAGCAGGAAGGCAAAGCGGACGGCAAACCGCCGCTCCATCCCCCGAAAACAGCCCATGCAGATGGTCATGCCGGAGCGGGAGATGCCCGGGCAGGTGGCAATCGCCTGGCCTGCGCCCACCACCAGCACATCGGCCAGGGTGGCGGTGCGTTCATTCTTGCGCCCCTTGCGGACCTGGTCGCAGAGATAGAGCAGCAAGCCCGTCACCAGCAGCGCGCCGCCCACAAAGAAGGTGTTGGCATACAGGCCCTCTACCACGTCCTTGATGGGCAGGATCAGGAACAGGGGCAGGGTGCCCACCACGATCAGCAGGATCAGCCGCCGGGCCGGTGGGATCTTCCCCGGGGTGCGCCCCCTCGCCACATCGCCGATTGTGCGGAAGAACTCCAGCACCATCTCCTGGATATCGGTCCAGTAGGCGGCGAACACTGCCGCCAGGGTCCCCAGATGGAGCAGGACGTCAAAAAACACGTCGTCAGTCCCCTCTACGCCCAGGTTCAGAAGGTTTTGGGCAATGGACAAATGGCCGGAGCTGGAGATGGGCAGGAATTCTGCCACACCTTGGATGATACCTAAAATCAAAGCATTGAACAGTGTCACGGCGCAGCCTCCTTATAAAGAATCTGTATCCTTCACCGATGCACGCCGCCTGAGCGGCCTCTTCCCGCATACTGCGTCAGGCGCCTGCGGAAAGTTTCCTTGTCCAGCAGGAAAACTCCCCGCCCAGCCAGCGTCCCCGGTTATGGACACAGGTCCAAAGTTTCGCCCTCTATCATAGCATAACCCTTTGCGCTTTTCCATAGTTTTTTGAAACCTTAATGGAAAAGAAAACTGTCATCCTGGACGCAGCGGAGGATCAACCGTGATCCTACACTCCGTTCAGAATGACAGGGGATATGCGCGCACCGTTACCGGCGTACGGTAAGCGGGGGCGCAGCCCTCTTTCATAGGAACGTGTCCGGCATGTCCGCCAGGGCATCCCGTGCGGCGGCCTGCTCGGCCTCTTTTTTGCTGTGGCCCTCCCCGCGCCCGATGGCCTCGCCATTGAGGCTGACCTCGAACAGGAAGGTCTTGTTGTGGTCCGGCCCGCTCTGGGACACCATACGGTAGGTCAGCACCTGCCCGCTCCTGCGCTGGACCACCTCCTGCAAGGTTGTCTTATAGTCCCTGCGCTCCTCGGTGTCGGGGGACTGGCTGAGCAGGACCCGGTCGATCAGCGCCTGGGCCTGGCCGATCCCGCCGTCCAGATACACGGCGGCAAATACCGCCTCCACCGCGTCGGCCAGGATAGACTGCCGCTCCCGGCCCCCGCCGGCCTCCTCGCCGCGGCCCAGCTTCAGGTACCGGCCCAGCTCCAGCTCCTTGGCCACGCTATACAGGCTCTGCTCACAGACCAGGGACGCCCGCATCCGGGTCAAATCCCCCTCCGGCAGGTCGCCATAGCGTTTAAACAGGAACTCTGCGGCCACAAAGCCCAGTACGCTGTCGCCCAAAAACTCCAGGCGTTCATTGCTGGACAATCCGCTCCGGTGCTCGTTGGCATAGGAGCTGTGGTTCAGGGCCTCGCTCAACAGCTCCCGGTCATGGAACGAGTAGCGCAGCTTCCGCTCCAGAGATTCCATGTCTGATCCCTCCTTCTGGAACGGGAGAGCCCCGCCTGCCGGGCGCAACAGCCCTTATGACGAGGCTCTCCTTACATACATCAGTTCTCCAGCTTATTTGTCAGAAAGTTGACACAATCGCCCACAGTAGACAGGGCGGAAAGCTCCTCCTCACCGACCTCGCCGATGTCAAACTCTTCTTCCATGCTCATGACCAGCTCCACCAGATCAACGGAATCGGCGCCCAGATCTGCCTCAAAGGATGTCTCTGTACTGATCTCGTCCGGGTCGACAGAGAACTGGTCGGCAATGATCTGCTGCATCCGCTCAAAAATATCCTGCATGTACCTCTTCCTCCTTTCCCAGGGAATTGCTGGGGGGTTCATTGGAATGATAAAACTTTTCGCCCGGCCTGTCAATAGGCTGTGACAGATTTCTTCACTCTTTTTCAGCGGCCTGTTTTCATCAACTCCATATGGGCTGCAATCTCCCCGGACAGGTCCGCTTTGGCAGCTGCCGCAGCCTGATAGACCGCGTTTTCAATCGCCCTGGCCCCGCTGGAGCCGTGGGCCTTGATGACCGGCTTCTGAAGCCCCAGAAGGGGCGTGCCGCCGATGGTGTCCGGGTTCAGCCGCTCCTTGAAGGCGGCGAGCCCCCCCTTCACCAGCAGAGCCGCCAGCATGGTGAAGGGGCTCTTTTTGAACATCCCCTTCAGCTCGCTGCCCAAGAAGGAGGCGGTCCCCTCGATGGTTTTCAGCATGACGTTGCCGGAGAAGCCGTCGGCCACCACCACATCGCAGCCGCCCTTGACGGCCTCCTTGGCCTCAATGTTGCCAATAAAATGCAAGTGCCCCGCCTCGCCGGCCTCTGTGAGGGCCTGATATGCCTCCCGGCGCAGGCTGTCGCCCTTGGAATCCTCTGCGCCGATGTTCAGCAGGCCCACCCGGGGCCGCTCCATCCCCAGGGCCTTGGCGGCGTAGAAGCTGCCCAGATAGGCAAACTGGATCAGGTATTCCGCCGTACACTCGGCGTTTGCGCCGCAGTCCACCAGGACAACCCCCTTCCCGGCGGTGGGGACCAGGGGGGCCATGGCGGCCCGGCGGATGCCGCGCACCCGCTTGACCAGCAGGGTGCCGGCGGACAGGAGCGCACCGGTGCTGCCGGCGGAGACAAAGGCGTCGCCCTCGCCCGCCTTGAGCAGGTTCAGCCCGACGGTCATGGAGGAATCCTTCTTGACCTTGAAGGCGGTGGCGGGGTCGTCGTGCATGTCGATCACCTCGGTGGCGTTGACAATGGACACGCCTTGGGGCAGGCCGCCGCACTGGTCAGCTGCACGCCGGACCTCAGCCTCCCGCCCTACCAGGGTAATTTCCAGGCCCGGACGGGCCTTGGCGGCGTTCAGCGCGCCCCGGACAATCTCCAGAGGGGCGTTGTCCCCGCCCATGGCGTCAATAATAATCCTCAATAGACAGCCTCCTTTACCACCTCGTCCCGCAGCTGGCCAATGACGGCCAGGGAACGGTTGGAGATCTCCAGGTTTTTGTTCCGTTTCCCCTTGACCCGGTGGCCCAGGGGCTCAATAATTCCAAAATTAATGTTCATCGGCTGGAAAGCCGCCACCGTCCCATCGGAGATGTAGAGGGCCAGCGCCCCCAGGGCAGTTTCCCGGGGGAAATCGATGGGGGGCTGTCCCGCCAGCCGCCGGGCCAGCTCCACTGCGGCCAGGAAACCGGATGCGGCGGATTCCACATAGCCCTCCACCCCGGTCATCTGCCCGGCAAAGGTGATGCGGGGGTCCGCTTTGAGCTGGTAGTACCGGTTCAGCAGCCGGGGGGAGTCCAGATAGGTATTGCGGTGCATGACGCCATAGCGGACATACTCCGCGTTTTGCAGGGCGGGAATCATGGAAAATACCCGCCGCTGCTCACCGAACTTCAAATGGGTCTGGAACCCCACCAGATTATAGATGGAGCCCTCCGCATTGTCCCGGCGGAGCTGGACCACGGCGTAGGGCTCGCGGCCTGTGGAGGGGTCCCGGAGTCCCCGGGGCTTCAGGGGGCCGTAGCGCAGGGTATCCTCCCCGCGGCGGGCCATGACCTCCACGGGCATACAGCCCTCAAAGACCTGCTTGTCCTCAAAGCCGTGTACCTCCGCCTCCTGGGCCGCGCACAGCTCCTGCCAGAAGGCGCGGTACTCATCCTCGCTGAGGGCGCAGTTGATATAATCCGCCGTCCCCTTGTCGTAGCGGGAGGCGAACCAGGCGCGGGACATGTCGATGCTCTCAAAAGTGACCAGGGGCGCGGCGGCATCAAAGAAGTGGAGGGCGGAGCCCTCGCCGCCGGTGAGGGCCTGCAAATGGGCGGCCAGGGCGTCACTGGTCAGCGGGCCGGTGGCGGCAATGACCTCGCCCTCCGGCAGCTGGGTGATCTCGCCCTCCTGCACCGTGATGTTGGGATGGGAGCGGACCGCCTGGGTGACAAAGGCGGCAAAGCCCTGGCGGTCCACCGCCAGCGCGCCGCCCGCCTCCACCCGCGTCGCGTCCGCCGCCTGGAGAATCAGGCTGTCCAGCTGCCGCAGCTCCTCTTTGAGCAGGCCCACGGCGTTCTCCAGCCCGGCCCCCCGCAGGGAGTTGGAGCAGACCAGCTCGGCAAAGAGCCCGCTGGAGTGGGCGGGGGTCATCTTCCGGGGCTTCATCTCCCACAGCGTAACCGCGACGCCCCGCCTGGCCAGCTGCCAGGCAGCCTCGCTGCCGGCCAGGCCGGCGCCGATGACAGTTGCTTTCATTGTGTTCCTTTCTCGTCTGACCGGCCGACCAGGTAGTCGATGGAGACCCCGTAGAGGTCAGCCAGTTTCCACAGGATCATAACCCCAGGCTCTCGCTCCCCAAGCTCGTACCGGCGATAGGATCGGACGTGTATACCGCTTAACTGAGCGGTTTTCTCTTGATTCCATCCATTGCTTTTACGTAGAGTGCGCATTCTCTCAGATAAATTCGCCATATTTTTCTCCAGTGATCTTGACAGGACCGTTTGGCCCTGATATAGTAAAAAGGACCAATTGGTACAATAAAATTATACATAAAGGAGGAATTATCATGTTAGATACCGTCCGTATTCTGTACGAATACACCTTAAAAAACCGTGTCCCTGCATTCCTGACTGGAGAAGAATACGAAGAACAGTGCCGGATTACGGAACAGCAGGAAGAAAGGCTCCGCAGGCTGCTGCCCCCGGAGGGGCAGCAGTCCCTGGCGGATTATGCCGGCGACAGCAGGATAAAGGGCGACCTGGAGCTGGAGGCGATGTTCCAGGCCGCCCTCTCCCTGGGGATGGAGCTGTCCCGGCTGTAGCTGCGCAATCAAGTTAAACGGTTTAAAATTCTTTTTGATTCTTTTTCTTTTAAGAAAAAGAATGACTGCCTACCCCTCGTCCTTTTTCGCAGGCTTCTTCGCAGCAGCTTTGCGCTGGGTGGTTTTCTCTGCGGAGGCTTTTTTAGCGGCCACAGATTTAGAAGACGCTTTCTTGGCGGGCTTTTTCGCCTCTTTTTTCTCCGGCGCGGCCTCCGTGCTCCCGGCATCTGCCGCCGCTTCGCCCTCCGCGCTCTTCTTCTTCCGCCAGCCGCCCCGTTTGTCCTCGGGGGTGAAATTGGCGCACTGCTCGTTAATGCAGAAGGGCTTTTTAAAGCCCTTGCCGGACTTCTTGAACATAGTCTGGCCGCACACGGGGCAGTCGTCCGCCACCGGCACGTCCCAGCTCATGAAGTCGCAGTGTACGGCCTCATCCTTGTCGCTGTTGTGCTCGCAGCCATAGTAGGTGTAGCCGTTGCGGGAGGTCTTCTTCAAAATCCTGCCGCTGCACTTGGGGCACCGGCCCGGCATAGCCACAACCAGAGGCTTGGTAAACGTACATTCCGGGTAGCCGGGGCAGGCCAGGAACCGGCCGAAGCGGCCGCTCTTAATGACCATCTGCTTGCCGCAGACGTCGCAGACCTCGTCGGATTCCTCGGCGGGGATTTTTAAACGCACCCCCTCCAGGTCCTTTTCCGCCTGGTCCAGCTCGGCCTTGAAGGGTGCGTAAAACTCGTTGAGCAGAGTCCTCCACTCCTTGCCGCCGCGCTCCACGTCGTCCAGGCTCTTTTCCATATTGGCAGTGAAGCTGGTGTCCACAATGTCTGCGAACTTATCCTGCATCAGGCCGTTGACAACCTCCCCCAGGGGGGTGGTGCGCAGGTACTTGCCCTCCTTGATGACGTACTCCCGGTCCAGGATGGTGCTGACGGTGGGGGCATAGGTGGATGGGCGGCCAATGCCGTTTTCCTCCAGGGCCCGGATGAGGGAGGCGTCCGTGTAGCGGGGCGGGGGCTGGGTGAAGTGCTGGTCGGGCTGGAACCCCATGCTTTGCAGGGGCTGGCCCTCGGTGAGGGGGGGCAGCTTGGCCTCCTTTTCCTCCTTCTCCTTGTCGTCGTCCTTGCCCTCCTCATAGACGGCGGTAAAGCCGGAGAATTTCAGGCTGCTGCTGGAGGCGCGGAAACCGTGGCCCGCCGCCTCAGCTTCAATAGACACGCTGTCAAAGACGGCGTTGGACATCTGGCAGGCCACAAAGCGGCTCCAGATCAGGCGGTAGAGGCGGTACTGGTCTGCCGTCAAATCCCCCTTCACCTGCTCAGGGGTCAGGTTTACATCGCTGGGGCGGATGGCCTCGTGGGCGTCCTGGGCGCTGGCCTTGGTCTTGTAGACCCGGGGCGCGCCGGGGCAGTAGCCCGCGCCGTAGCGGCCCTGGATGAAGCCGCGCACGGCGGCAAGGGCCTCGTCGCTCAGGCGCAGGGAGTCGGTACGCATATAGGTAATCAGGCCCACGGCGCCCTCGCCGGAGATGTCCACGCCCTCATAGAGCTGCTGGGCAATGGCCATGGTCCGCCGGGGGGTCATGCTCAGCTTGCGGCTGGCCTCCTGCTGGAGGGTGGAGGTGGTAAAGGGCGGGGACGGGGAACGCTGCTTGTCCTGGCGCTTCACGGTTTTCACCGCAAAGGCGGCGTTTTTGACCGCCTCCACCACCGCCTCCACCTCTTCGGCGGAGTTGAGCTCCTTCTTTTTCCCGTTCTCCCCGTGGTAGCGGGCAAGGAAGGTATTCTTCTCCGTGCCGTCGGTGCTCAGGCGCGCGTCCAGGGACCAGTACTCCTGGGGCTTGAAATCCGAGATCTCATGCTCCCGGTCGCAGACCATCCGGGTGGCCACGGACTGGACCCGCCCGGCGGACAGCCCCCGGCGGATCTTCTTCCACAGCAGGGGGGAGAGCTGGTAGCCCACAATCCGGTCCAGGATGCGGCGGGCCTGCTGGGCGTCCACCAGGCTCTGGTCGATCTCCCGGGGGGCGGCGATGGACTCGCTGACCACCCGCTTGGTGATCTCGTTGAATGTGACGCGCCGGGCCTTTTCGTCGTCCAGGCTGAGCAGCTCCTTCAAGTGCCAGCTGATGGCCTCGCCCTCCCGGTCCGGGTCGGTGGCGAGGTAGACGAAGTCGCTGCCCTTGGCGGACTTTTTCAGGTCGTTGATGATATCCTCTTTCCCCTTGATGGGGCGGTAATTGGGCTCGAAGTTGTTTTCAACATCTACACCCAGGGTGCTTTTGGGCAGGTCCCGCAGGTGGCCCATGCAGGCCTTCACCTCATACTTGGGACCGAGATATTTCCCGATTGTCTTTGCCTTGGCGGGAGACTCTACAATAACGAGGCTCGTTTTTGCCATGGTTTTCCTCCTGGATCATGCGGATTCGGATATACCGCTGTTATAACGCCGCTTGGGGCGAAGGGGTCAAGGTGACGGCCAGGGAGAACCGCTTGCCGCTCTCCTGGGTCACAACCCGGTCAATTTCTAAGACGGTCAGCGCGGAAAGGACCCGCCGCGCGGGGAGCTGGGTCAGCTCAATGAGCTCGTCGACTTGGAGCGTGCCGCCCCGCAGGGCGCGGACAATACGCAGCTGGTCGTCAGTCAGGCCATGGTCCCCGGCCAGATCCAGTACCGGCAGGGCAGGGGGCGGCGGCGGTGCGGCAGGCGCCTCCCTCCGGGCAGAAGGCCGCCCGCTGCCGAAATGTTGGGGCTCCTTGGCCCGGAGCGGGCGGATTTTGTTGGGGAATTTGGCGGCATAGTGGCTGAGGACGTCCCATGCGTCCTGCACAGGGTAGCCGCACTCACCCAGCAGGCGGTTGCTGCCGGCGCAGTGCCAGTCATCCACCTGCCCGGGCAGGATGAACAGGTCCCGGCCCTGGTCCAGGGCACGGTTGGCGGTGATGAGCGCGCCGCTGCGCTCCGGGGCCTCTGTGACCAGCACGCCCAGGCTCAGGCCGCTGATGATCCGGTTGCGGATGGGGAAATGACGGCCCATGTGCTCGGTTCCCGGCGGGTACTCGGAGAGGATCGCGCCCTGGATGGCAATATCTTCATAGAGGCGGCGGTTCTCCCTGGGGTAAATGATATCATGCCCGCCGCCAATGACGGCAACAGTGAGACCGCCGGCCCGCAGCGCACCGCGGTGGGCGGCTGCGTCGCCTCCGGCAGCCAGGCCGGAGACGATCACCGCACCCAGTCCAGCCATCTGGAAGGCCAGCCGCTCACCCTGGGTGATGGCGTAGGGCGACGCCCTGCGGGTGCCCACCATGGCGATGGCAACCTCATCCTCAAAGCGGGGCATCCGCCCCTGGACATAGAGCAGGAGGGGCGGTGCGTCAATATTTTGCAGCCGCTCGGGGTATTCGGTGTCCCGGATGGTGAGGATGCGCAGCCCCAGCCGGTCGCAGTCGCCCAGGATTTGATCGGCGGTCTGGAGGGATTTGTCCTCCAGGCACGCCGCCATAGGGCGTGTCATGCCCTTCACCAGCAAGTATTCCCCCTGTTCACCGTAGTAGATCCGGTCCGGCTCCCCAAAGTGTTCCAGCAGGGCAAGCTTCATATGCAGGCTCAGCTTAGGCAGGCTGGCCAGCCAGAGCCAATATTTCAATGACGCCATGGCAGCTTCCCTTTCCTCCATCCCGGCGGGATGGGCGTTTCTCTATCTTATCGGTAGCCCTCCCACAAAAGCACAGCGGCGGCCGCCGCCGCGTTGAGGGATTCGCACCGCCCCTCCATCGGGATGCGGACGGTGTATTGGCAGGCGGAGAGGGCCTGTTCGCTGAGGCCCCGGCCCTCGCTGCCCACCAGGGCCACCCCATGGGCCAGATCTGCCTGCCGGACGTCCCTTGTGTCCGCCCGCAGGGCCGCGCCCAGCAGGGGAAGCCCCGCCTGGGCCGCTGATTGCTGCAGCTGAGGGAGGGAACAGCTCCACACCGGCAGGCGGAACACCGCCCCCATGGAGGCGCGCACCGCCTTGGGGCCGAAGGGGTCCGCGCAGCCGGGCAGGAGGAACAGGCCGTCCGCGCCGAAGGCGTCGGCAGTGCGCAGGATGGTCCCTACGTTGCCGGGGTCCTGCACACCCTCCAGGGCCAGGTACCGGCAGCCGGAGAGGCGCTCCGGCGGCTCCTGGGAGGGCTGGCGGGCCAGGAAGAGGACGCCCTGGGGCGTCTCCATGGGGCTGATGGAGCGCATCAGCTCCACCGGCACCTCCGCCACCCGCACCGCGGGCCCCAGCTCCGGCAGGGGGACGTCCGCTGTGTGTACGACTGCCGTCAGGGGTGCGCCCCAGCGGACGGCCTCATCCAGCAGCTTCACCCCGTCGCCCAGGTATTCCCCTGCCTCCCGGCGGTGTGCGCGGGAGGAGCCCAGCTTGCGGATGTGGACCATCAGGGCGTTTGTGCGGCTGGTGATGCGCTCTGCCATAGGGGCCTCCTTAACATATCATCCATACTATTGTTTTCCCCCATATCATAATCGATACCTGTTCCGCTTGTCAAGCCGCGGATTGTTCTTTTTCCGCCGGGAGGGGGGATCAGCCCCTGCTCTCAAGGGGCGTACTGCTCAAAAAACCGGAAAGTCATAGGCCATACGGCCCCCGCTGTGAGGACCATCAGGAAGTAGCGGATGGCATGGGCAGCCATATGCCCGCCGCACAGGGACAGCAGCGGCTCCTTCAGGAGCGCCTTCACCAGCACCACCAGGACCAGGCCGCCCACGAGCTTGATGAGCTGGCCCCACCAGGGGGCCCGGTTGGGGAACTGGAGCAGCCGGTTGTCGAATACGCTCACCACCAGCACCCCGGCTACCGCGCCGGCCATGGAGTAGGAATTCTTCAGCGCCCCGGCAAAATTTGCCCCGTCTATGTCCGCAGGGAAGGGGAACAGCTCCATGAAGGCCACAAAGGCCAAACTGACGGCCAGCATCCCGCCGATGATGTAATACATCCGGTTTGGAAACCACAGGGTGCTCTCTACCAGCGGGTAGAGGACGAGCACCAGGACTGCGGCGATGGCAAAGGACACCCCTACATCCGCCGGGGTGTGTACGCCCAGGTACATCCGGGACACGGATACCAGCACCAGCAGCACAATGCACACCACCCGCAGCCAGATGCGCCCGGTGAAGCGCGCGACGCCGCCCAGCCAGCCCACCGCGCTCTGGGTGTGCCCGCTGGGGAAACTGTAGCCCGCCGCCTCCGCCCGGGCAGCCTCAACGATGGTAAATTGGGGGTCCTTTACCCATGGCCGCGGCACGCGGCAGATGATTTTCAGCCACTGGCTCACCAGCGTCCCCGCAAAGCCCACCGACAGGAGATAGTACCCCCGCCGCTTGTCCACGCACCAAAACACAAACAGCGCCGCCACCATGAAGAAGGTTTCCTCCCCCAGGTGAGTGATCAGGGACATGACCGTGTCCATCACAGGGGTGCGGATGGATGCAAACCAATACAACAAATCCATTGCCGGGTCCTCCTTGCCATATAGTATAGAAATGATTATAGTACAGCCGTTCAAGAGAAACAAGTCCCAATCCGGCGTATGGGGGATTCTTTGTAAAAAAATGCTTGACAGGAAGAGACTACTGTGGTAGTCTACAGGTGAGTAGACTACTCCAGTCTTATGAAAGGCGGTTGGGAACATGGACGGGAAATTGCAGGATTCGGAGCTGAAGGTGATGGGGGTCCTCTGGCGGGAGGGGGAGACCACGGCCAAGCATGTGGCCGAGGTGTTGGCGGCGGAGGTGGGGTGGAACCGGAACACCACGTATACCCTTCTCAAACGGTGCATCCAGAAGGGGGCCGTAGAGCGGCTGGAACCAAACTTCCGCTGCCGCCCCCTGGTAGACAGGGAGGCGGTCCAGGCGGCGGAGACGGGGGAGCTGGTGGATAAGCTCTTTGACGGCTCCCGGGACAAACTGTTTGCCTCCCTGCTGGGAAAAAAGCGGCTGTCCGCCCAGCAGATTGAGCGGCTGAAGGAGATCGTCAGGGAATGGGAGTGAGGGCATGAGCGTATTTGAGATGAGCTGGACCGGCGGGATTCTGATCCTGGCGGTGGCGCTCCTGCGGGTGGTGGCCCGGGACCGGCTGCCCAGGGGGGCATTCCGGGCGCTGTGGGGGATCGCTGTGCTGCGTCTGCTGGTGCCGGTGTCCATCCCGTCGCCCTGGAGCGTCTATACGCTGGCGGAGAGTGAGCCGGTCCGCACTGTGGTACGAGTGCCGGCTCTCCCGGCGGCTGCGCCGGTGCTCCAGGCCGCGCGCCCCGTAGCGGAAGGGGCCACAGCGAGGGGAGGGACCCCCTTCCCCCTCTGGACCGCCCTCTGGCTGGCGGGAGCACTCCTGTGCGCGGCCTACTACGCCGCCGCGTATATCCGATGCCGCCGGAGATTCCGGGAGTCCCTCCCTGTGGGCTGTCCCTATGTCCAGGCGTGGCAGGGGCATTGCCGCCTGCGGCGGCGGGTTTCCATCCGGCAGTCCGGCTATGTAGACGCACCGCTGACCTACGGGATCATACATCCTGTAATTCTGCTCCCAAAATCAACAGATTGGACAGATACTGAGCGGCTAAACTATGTGCTGGAGCACGAGCTGGCCCATATCCGGCATTTTGACGCGGCGGCAAAGCTGGCCCTGACGGCGGCGGTGTGCGTCCACTGGTTCAACCCCCTGGTGTGGTTGATGCTGTCGCTGGCCAACCGGGACATGGAGCTGTGCTGCGACGAGGCGGTGGTGCGCCGGTTCGGCGCGGACAGCCGCCCGGCCTACGCCAGGACGCTGATCGCCATGGAGGAGCACAGGAGCGGGCTGGGCCCCTTCGCCAGCTCCTTCAGCAGGAATGCTATTGAAGAAAGGATCAAAGCGATTATGAAAATGAGAAAACGTTCCCTGGCCGCCGTGCTGGCGGCGGTACTGCTGGTGTGCGGCGTGAGCGTGGCCTTTGCCACCTCGGCGGCAGGAAAGCGGCCCCGTCCCCAGGTGACGGACGGCGCGTTCACCCAGGCGGAGCTGGACCGGCTGGCCTCCCTGTGGTTTGAGGGCTACCAGGACATGACGGTAGCGGCGTACCAGGAGAAGATGTGGGCGGAGCGGGATACCCCCCAGGACATGGAATTGCTGGACCGGTACGGGCAGTCCAACGTCAAAGGGAGCTATTTCGATGATGCATCGGCCACCAGGGAGGCCGACGACTTCCACGACTATTTTTATCACGTCTACGAGCCCCTGACAGCGGAGCGGTGGCAGCAGCGGCAATTTTCCGGCGCGGCGCATTTGGACGGCTCGATTGTGGAGTATATCTGCGACCTGACAATTTTGGACCGCGACATACTGACCGTCGGGGAATACGAGCAGAGCTGGCGGGATGCGGAAACAGGGCTCCAGGGGGTGCTGGAGGGGTACACGGCCCAGCAGCTGGCGGACTGGGACTTCATGCAGGAGGCGCTGGCGGACAAGATGGCGGGCATCCTGGGCGGCCTGAGCAGCGAGCGGCTGACGGTGAGCCTCCGGGCATCCTCCTACACGGGCTCGGACGCGGCGCTCTACGCCGAGAACTCGGAGCGGGTTGGCGCCGAGTGGGACCGGGTGCTGTCGCCCTATGCGGCCTTTGGCCTGACCTACACATTTGACGACCCGGACCACGACGGCAACGGCCTGGCCATGGCCTTCCAGGGCCAGGAGGTGCGGGGGATCTTTGATGAGCTGGAGGGGGTGTGGATCACGGAGCACACCGGGAACGGGACCTACGGCCCTGATGCGGTGGAGCTCTACGCCGTCTACACCAACGGCGAGCTCACCGGCCTGCGCCAGGCCGCGCCGGAGGAGCAGGCGGGATGGACGGCGGGCCGGGAGCAGCAGATGGTGGACGCGGAGCGGCTGCTGCGCAGCCAGGAGGAGCGGGAGTTCCCCCATGCCACCCGGGCGGACTACGACTCCATCCTGGCCCTGCGGACGGAGGGATACCGGGAGACGTCTCTGGAGGCGTTCAACCAGATCCTGCTGGACTGGTGCAACGAGCACAGCGGCGCCTGGGACCGCATCTCCTGCGACGTGATCTGGGACGATTGCGCGGTGGATCTGACAGAGGCGGAACGGGAATTTGTGGCCCAGACCTGCCAGTGGTCCGGCAATGAGAACGGGATGATGGTCCGCAGCCTCTTCACCGGCGGGCCGGAGGAGGACGCGGGCTTCGCCCGGAACCTGCCCACCTGGCAGCAGATGGAAAACGGCATCACCGTGGCCTGGTGCGATCTGTACTACGACCTCTCCTATCACATCCCTGACAAGTCCCGCGTCACCGTGGGCGAGCGGGACCGGTGCATCGCAGGGATGGAGAATGCCATCCGGTCCTTCTGGGAGGAGACGCCCCTGGACGGGCTGCTGGCGATGACAGAGGCGGACGTGGTTTCCCGCTTCAACACCTGGGCGGTGGAGAACAGCACAGAGGGAACCTGCATCAACCCTGTCACTGGCGATTCCATCCATTTTGAGGCCGCCGACGAGCGCAGGCTTGGCTAGCGGCAAGGCCGGGAGGCTCCCGCAGGGCTCTCCCGGCCTTTAACACACCTGAAAATCGGTAAAGTTCGGCGGTTAAAACAGCGCAGGACGGCGTTGTCGTCTTTGGCGGGCGTCAGCCCGCCTGCATCCTCCGCCTTGTCCTGCACTATTTTTCCTCGCCTCCTTTTTATCGCTTCTCAAATGTGTCGACTATAATTTATGTGCAAGCGTGCGAATGGGGCTTGTCAGAAGGCGGGAAAGCCTGTATAATGGCCGCAATACAGATAGGAGGGACTTTCTTTATGGCATTTCAATTTTCCCGCGAGGACTACGAGCGGCGGACCGCCTGGTATACCCAGGCCCGGTTTGGTATGTTCATCCACTGGGGCCTCTACGCCATCCCCGCCAGGGGGGAGTGGGTGCGCAGCGAGGAGCGCATCCCCAAGGAGGCATATGACCCGTATATAGATGAGTTTAACCCGCAGCACTGCGACATCCGCGCATGGATGCAGGCGGCCAAGGCGGCGGGGATGAAGTACGTGGTCCTCACGGCCAAGCACCACGACGGCTTCTGCCTCTTCGACAGCGCCTATACGGATTTCAAATCCACCAACAGCCCCGCCGGGCGGGACTTTGTGCGGGAGTACGTGGACGCGGCCCGGGAATTCGGGCTGAAGGTGGGGCTGTACTTCTCCCTCATCGACTGGCGGCATCCGGATTTCCCCCACTACGGGGACCTGAACCACCCCATGCGGGGCGATCCGGCCTACAGCAACGAGGGCCGGGACTTCAACCGCTACCTGGATTTCCTCCACGCGCAGGTCCGGGAGGTGTGTACCAACTATGGCAAGCTGGACATCCTGTGGTTTGACTTCTCCTATGGCGAGCTGCGGGGGGAGGCATGGCGCGCCACAGAGCTGATGGAGATGGTCCGTTCCCTCCAGCCGGACGTGGTCATCGACAACCGCCTGGAGGTCAGCGGCGAGGGCTTCGGCTCCCTGGCGGCCTGCCAGCCCACCCCCTACCACGGGGATTTCGTCAGCCCCGAGCGGATCATCCCGCCCAAGGGCCTGCTGGACGCGGAGGGCCGCCCCCTGGTCTGGGAGAGCTGCATCACCATGAACAACCACTGGGGCTACTGCGCCACAGACCACTTTTATAAGAGCGCGCCCATGCTCATCAAGAAGCTGGTAGAGTGCGTCAGCAAGGGCGGCAACCTGCTGCTGAACGTAGGGCCGGACATCCAGGGCCGCATCCCGGAGGAATCCCTGGCGGTGCTGGAGGGGATTGGCCGGTGGATGGACCGCAACAGCGCGAGCATCTACGGCTGCGGGCCGTCCGGCCTGGAAAAGCCGGAGTACGGCCGCATTACCCGCAGCGGGGACCGGCTGTACTACCATGTTTTTGAAAATACGCTGGGGCCGCTGCCCCTGTTCGGGGTGAAGAAGGAGGAAGTCCGCTCCATCCGCCGCCTGGCGGATGGCAGCGAGGTGCAGGTATCCACCGACTGGACCCACAGCGACTATCCGGAGCTGGTGTTTGCGGACCTGGGGCCCGACCCGGCGCTGCCTGACCCGGTGGATACGGTGCTGGAGGTGCGCCTGCGGTAATCATCCGGTTTCTTAGGAAAAAACCGTTATTTGCGTGAAAAGCTGTACCAATCGCCAACATGCGTGAATTTGCGCTGAAGCGATTGGTACAGCCTTTGAGAACCTGTATTCACAACCGTTGCACACCGGTTATGAATACAGGTTCTTATTTTTGAGGGAAGTACTTGTCCACAAAGGGGATCTGCGGGACCTGGAATTCCTTTCCCCGCAGGTATTCCAGCTCTCCTGCGTCCGTGGGGAAGTCAAAGCGGAGGAAATAGCTGTACAGGGCCTGCCGCGTCTCGCCGTAGGCGCGGTTGGCCTCCCCCCGGCCGTATTTGCCGTCGCCCAGCAGAGGGTGGCCCGCGTCGGCAAAGGAGGCGCGGATCTGGTGGGTGCGGCCGGTGAGAAGCTCCGCCTCTACCAGGCTCAGCTCCCCACGGCTCTGGAGCGTGCGGTAGAGGGTCACGGCGGACTTGCCCCCTGGGACCGGGCGGTGGTGGACTGTCACCAGTTTCTTTGCCTCATCTTTTAATAAAAAGCAGGACAGCTTGCCCTGGGGCGGCGTCATCCGGCCCAGGGTCACGCACAGGTATTTCTTGGTGATCTCCCGCTCCCGGATCTTGGCGGTCAGCACCCGCAGCGCCCCGGCGTTCTTTGCGGCAATGACAATCCCGCCGGTGTTGCGGTCAATCCGGTTGCAGAGGGCCGGGGCAAAGGCATTTTCCCACTTGGGGTTCCACTCCCGCTTCTGGTACAGGTAGGCTTGGATGTGATTGATCAGGGTGTTGACCTTCTCCGTCTCGTCGGCGTGGACCACCATACCGGGGCGTTTATCCACAAGGATGAGGTTTTCATCCTCGTAAAGGATGGCCAGCTTGGGCTGGAACAGGGTCAAAAACAGGTTGTCCTCCCGGGGCTGCTCGAAAAATTCGTCGTTGATGTACAGCTGGAGCACGTCGCCCTCCCGCAGCCGCTGGTCCCGCTGGCAGCGGGCGCCATTGCATTTGACGCGCTTGATGCGGATATATTTTTGCAGCAGGGCGGGGGGCAGCAGGGGCATGGCCTTGGAAAGGAACCGGTCCAGCCGCTGCCCCGCGTCGTTGCGTCCAATGGTGAATTCGCGCATAAGTACCTCCGGTATCGCCCGCTTTGGACGTGGGCTTGGGATAAGAAGACGACGCCTGGACATACGTCCAGACGTCGTTCCAATGGGAACAGTCTTAATAGTACCGCTTGTTGCGGTTCTTGCGAGCAGCCTCAGACTTCTTGCGGCGCTTGACACTGGGGCTCTCGTAATGCTCTCTGCGGCGGACCTCAGCCAGAACGCCGGCCTTGGCACAGCTGCGCTTGAAACGCTTGAGCGCGCTGTCCAGAGATTCATTTTCCTTGACATGGACTTCAGACATCTATTTTCCCTCCCTCCGATATATCCGGCTTTATCCAGGATACTCTTTCGGGCCATTTTCGTGGCTTAACAGGGATGATTATATCTATTTCTGAGCGGTTTGTCAAGGCTTTTTTATGCAAAAATCCACAAAAAATCCATAAGGCAAAAAGGGCGGGCTGTGCGGCCCTCCGGCGGCTGCGGCGCGCGGTCATGCCAGGGCGCGGCAGGCGTGGCGGCGGGTCTCGGGATTTCAGGGGAAATGCACCGTCACCGTCAGCCGCCCGTCCTGGCACTGGGCGGAAATCGTCCCACCCAGCTGCTCTGTCAGCTGGCGGGCAATGGACAGGCCCAGCCCTGCGGCGTGGCGGCCGGTCTCCAGCGTGAAATAGCGGTCAAAGAGCTGCTGGGCCAGCACCTGTGTCATCCTGGGCGCGGAGTTGGAGAAGGTGAGCGTCCCCGCGCTGTCCAGAGAGACGGCCAAATCCCCTGCGCTGTATTTGACTGCGTTGGAGAGGATGTTGCCCAGCACGCGGCTCAGGGCGGCAGCGTCCAGCCGCCGCACAACCGGCGCATCCGGAAGGGAGACCTCCGGCGCAATCCCCCGGGCGGAGAGGACCGCGTACCAGGCCGCAAGGCTCTCCTCCAGGGCGCGGTCCAGGCGCACCTCATCCATCTCTGGGGCCTTCCCGGAGATGGAGACGGCATACTGGAAAAATTCCTCCGTCAGCTCCCGCAGGTGGTCTGTCCTGCTGCGGATCAGCGCCAGATACCGCGCCGCGTCGCCGCCCAGCCCCTCTCCCTCCAGCAGGTCCAGGTAGCCGCAGATGGCGGTCAGCGGGGTGCGCAGGTCGTGGGACATCCCGGCAACCGCCTCCTTCAGGGCCTGGTCCCCCTGCTGGTAGCGTTGGCGCTGCTGGCGCAGCAGCCGGAGCTGGCGGTTGAGCCCGGCGGCCAGCAGGCGCATGGCCTTGTCCTGGCTGGAGACCGACAGGAGCGTGTTCGTGTCCATCTCCAGACGCTCGTCAAGGCCGCGGCGGATCTCCTCCGCTGCCCGGCGCATCAGGGCAATTTTCCAAATCAGGAGCAGGACTGCCGCCGCCAGCGCGGCGCACAGGGCGATCAGAGCTGATTGCATGGCAGAACCCCTTTTTGATAGCAGGGGCGCAGGCCCCCTGCTAAATTTTCTGAAAAATCTGCTTGACATTCTCACTGTGTCAAGGTGTATCCTACCATACAGGAACCGGTTCCGCAACAAATGATAAGGAGAATGCCATGCTGACAATTGGTGAATTTTCCGGCCTGAGCCATGTGACGCCCCGGATGCTGCGCCACTATGACGCCCTGGGCTTGCTGCACCCGGAGGCGGTAGGCGAAAACGGCTACCGCTACTACCGGCAGGAGCAGCTGTCTGCCTTAATCCGGATTCAATGGCTGGCAGGTTACGGGTTTTCCCTCCATGAGATCGGCCCGCTGCTGTCCATGGAGGACGGGGAGCTGCTGGCACGGCTGCGGCAGCGGCGGCTGGTGATCCGGCGGGAGCTGAAGGAAAAGGGGGAGCTGCTGCGCCAGTTGGAATTGGACATTCTCCGGTTGGAAGGAGTCGAGATCATGGAAAACACATATCATGTCGTCCTGCTGGAGGACCCGGAGCAGAAGGTCTTTTCCATCCGGAAAACCATCGGCGTAGGCCAGTATCATGCGCTGTTTGAGGAGCTGCGCCGGGAGGCGGCGGCGCGGGGCCTGACCCAGGCGGGGCCCATCCAAATGCTCTACCACGACCCGGATTTCAGCCGTGAAAGCTCCGATGTGGAGGCCCAGATGGTGGTGGCCCAGGATGGGCCGGACGTGTCCGTCAAGCCCCGGGCCCTTTGCGCCGCGGTGCAGCACAGGGGGTCCTATGAGAACCTCCACCGGGCCTATGAGGCGCTGTGCGGCTGGCTGGCGGAGCATGTGGAGTACCGGCCCTGTGCGGCGGCGATGGACCGGTATCTGAATGACCCCCACCAGACTGCGGAGGAGGACCTGGAGACAGGGGTGCTCTTCCCTGTGGAACGGGTGTTGAATTAGAACCTGAGAAGCCCGGGGGTACAGCCCCCGGGCTTCGGGCTATTTGAGGTCTGCTCTCTGAAAGAGACAGCAGGCCGGGAGTGCAAAGTCCGCAATCCAAGCCGCGCTGATGCCAAGGGCCCTCCCCAATACGGCCGGTGTGTAGGAGGCGGCCGCATTGGCGCTGCCGCCCAGCCGCAGCAGGCGGGATTTGGCCAGCTTCACCATCTCGCTTTTCAAAAGCCGGTTCATTTGCCCCTCCTATTTCAAGTCCTTTTTGTGAAACAGGACCAGCCCTGCGCCAGTACTGGCGGCGGCAACGCCCAAGCTCAGCAGCGGCAGACGCCAGAGGTTGGGCGTGTCCAGGCGGCTGACCTGGAGGGACTGCCCCGTGGGAAGCAGGTCCAGGAGGAACTGCCAGAAGGCCAGGCGGGCTTCGCCGTTCTCCACTGCCGTACCAGCGGCCATGCGGTGGACGAGATACTCCATCTGGCGGAATCCATAGGAACACAGGAGGGACGCCAGCACCACCAGCAGCAGGGCTGCCACTGCTGCGGCGGACGGGCTGCTCATCGAGGCGGTCAGCAGCTTCATCACTGCGGCCCAGGCCGCCCGGGCCAGCAGCGCCGTGGCGATCCAGGCCAGTACCTGCCCGGGGGAGGCCCGCAGCAGGACCCCGCTCATCCCCATCACCGGGTAGACGCACAGTGCGCCCGCCAGGAGGAGGGACAGCAGATCCAGCCCCACGGCGGCCAATATGCAGGTGGCCAGGTCCGCCAGATAGATTTCCGTCCGGGTGTGGCCCACGGTCAGTTTGTTGCGCAGGGTGTGCTCCCCATATTCCGTGCCCAGGTAGAGGGCCAGCAGCGGGGCCATGATCAGCGAGGGGATGGTCAGGTAGCCCATCAGGCCGAACCCGGCGGTCAGCACGGACTCCAGAGTGTAGCTGCCCGTACCGGTGGCATAGTGGTCCCAGCAGACCAGGACGATCAGGGCTGTGTAGGCCAGCATGGCCGCCAGGGCCAGATGGAACGCGCGGCTTTTCACCAGCCGCCAGAGATTGGCGCGCAATACATTCCGCATCCGTCCGCCCCCTCACTTCAAATCCGTCCGCGCAAACAGCTTCGCCCCGCCAAGGGTGACGGATGCTGTGATCAACACGGATGAGAGGAACATCCGCAGGGGATGGCCCATGTCCATATTTTGGATGCGGGCAATCTGGCCAGTGGGCAGAAAGTCCATGACAAACTCATAGAACGCCCGCAGGGCCCCGGTCACATAGAGAGGGTTGGGCTCCGGCTCCACTACCTGCACGCCCTCCACTGTCACAATCGTACCGGCGTAGAACTCCGGCTCGCTGAGAATATTGTAGACCGCGCTTGCGGCGAAGAGCATGGCAAAGTAGCTCAACAGCGTCACTATGCTGGAGGACCGGCCGGTATGAAGCATTTCTATGCAGGTGAAGATAGCGGCCATGGCGACACTGGTGCCGGCCACCATGAGAAAGAGCAGCGCCAGTGCGTCGGGGCGCAGGGTCCACGTCCCTAGGAAGGGGATGCCCACGCACGCGCCGGCCATCCACATCAGCTGGAGGATCAGGGAGGCGGCGGCAACAGTGAGGAAATTCGCCAGATAGACGTCCCGTCGGGTATGGCCCATCGACAGCTTGTTGCGGACGGTACCCTCCCCGTATTCCACGCCGAGGAACAGGCAGGCGAGGATGGAGATAAAGATCCCGATCGTGGGAACGATCTGGAAGTAGAGCCCGTCCAGTTCCGTCACGGCGCCGTAATCCGCTGCCTTCTGGACGGCCTCCCGGCAGCCGCCCAGCATGAACACAACCGACAGCGCCAGCACTGCGGCGGCGCACATCCGGAAGGTCCGATCCCGGCCCAGGCGGTAGAAGTTGGCCCGCAGGAGGTTACGCATCGCCGCCACCTCCCACCAGGTTCATATAGTAGCTCTCCAGGCTCTCGTCGTGCTCATGGATGCGCTCCACCTTGCACCCGGCGGCGTGGAGGGCCAGGGTCATCTCTGTGACAGAGGCCGCGCCGTAGACGTCCGCCGCCGTGTCGGACCAGACGGTGTACTCCAGGCCCATTTTATCCAGGGCGGCGGTGAGGGGCCGGGTGTCGCTGACGGTCAGGCGCATCCGCTTGCGGCAGCTGGCCTCCAGCTCCTTGGCGCTGATCTCCTGGATCATGCGGCCGTTGTCGATGAACCCGTAGTGGGTGGCCAGGCGGCCCAGCTCGTCGAGGATGTGGCTGGAGATCAGGACGGTGATCTGCCGTTCCCGGTTCAGGCGCAGGATCAGCTCCCGGATCTCCACAATGCCCTGGGGGTCCAGCCCGTTGGCGGGCTCGTCCAGAATGAGGAAGTCCGGGTCCCCGGCCAGGGCCACAGCGATGCCCAGCCGCTGGCGCATCCCCAGGGAGAAGTCCCGGGCTTTTTTCTTCCCCGTGTGCTGTAACCGCACCAGCTCCAGCAGCTCCCCCAGGCCATCGTAGGACGGAAGTCCCAGGATCTGGTACTGCTGGCGCAGGTTTTCCTCCGCCGTCATGGACAGGTAGATGGATGGGGTCTCCACCACCGCGCCGATCCGGCGGCGGGCGCGGCAGATCTCACGGCTGGTGTTGGGGCAGCCATAGAGGGTGAAGGAGCCGCTGGTAGGGGTTTGCAGGCCGCAGATGTGGCGGATGAGGGTGGTTTTGCCTGCGCCGTTGCGGCCGACAAAGCCGTAGATCGAGCCCTTCTCCACATGCATCGTCAGCCGGTCCAGGGCCTTGGTGGTTTTGTAGTGCTTGCTCAGCTCTTCTGTTTGCAGGACATAGTCCATAGCCATGCCTCCTTATTTGGATGGGATGGGGACAGTATAGTATGGCATGGTTAAGAAAGCGGTTAAGGGAAGGGATAAGAAATGGTAAAGAAAGGGGGCGGGTTCACTCCGCAAGCTTGAACCCGATCCCCCACACTGATTCGATGCAGTCGCCCGCCCCGGCGTCCCGGAGCTTTTTCCGCAGGTTGCTGACGTGTACCTTCAAGGAGCCCTCCACGCAGTCCGGGGTGTCCGCACTGATGTGGTCAAGCAGCTGGGATTTGGTCACTACCTGCCTGGGGTTCTGCATCAGCAGCTTCAAAATGGCGTATTCCGTCCTGGTCAGCCGGATGATGCCGCCCTCCGCCGCCACGGTGCGGGCGGCGGTGTCCATGGACAGCCCCTTGTACCGCAGCAGCTGCGGCGCAGCGGGACCGCCCCGCAGCTGCACCGCGATGCGGGCCAGCAGCTCCCGCGTGTCAAAGGGCTTGGTGAGGTAGTCCGCCGCGCCGCCCAGCAGGAGGCGCACCTTGTCCCCCACGTCTGCCCGGGCGGAGAGTACAATGGTCGGGATGCCCGCCAGATGGGGGAGCACCTCCTCGCCGCCCAGGCCCGGCAGCATCAGATCCAGCAATACCAGATCCGGCCGCTGGCCGGACAGGAGCAGCAGCGCCTCCGTGCCTGAGTAGGCCCGCAGGACGCCGTACCCCTCCCGCCGGAGCAGCTCATCCAGCATGTCCCCAATATATACGTCGTCGTCTATGATCGCAATCCGCTTCATGCCGTCAGCTCCCGTAGGTAAACGCTCTTTTTCTTTTAAAAAGGCTCAGAGGAACAGCCCCATGATCACCGGCGTCACATAGCACTCGATAAACGCCGCGGCCACGGTCATTGGCGCCACCAGCAGCACAAGCACCCGCAGCAGATCCCCCAGCAGCTCCACCATGGGGACGCGGCGGGGGCTGCTGGTCACTAAGCGGCACATATTCCTGCACAGGTACACGCCGCAGGCGATGGACAGCACCAGGGCCGGCAGCTCAAATATGCCGTGGGGCAAAATGCCGGCCAGCAGGAGGACCAGGGACATCTCGTTGGAGACGTAAACCGCCGCCATAACCCCCAACAGCGCCCCGTTGGACAGCAGGCTGAACACCGGCAGGAAGATAAAGGGGATAAAGCCGTAGGCGGCGGAGAGAAGCATCGCCCGCCAGTTGTTCAGCAGCAGGGCAAACACGGACATCCCGCCGTGCTCGTCCACCACGCCGGACTGCTCCGCCTGGGCAATAAAGAGCCCGATCACCTCCATGGCCGCGTCCGGCCGCGCCAGGGAGAAGCCCACGCCCAGCGCACAGGCACATACCATCCCCAGTGCGCACAACAAAAAGATCCGGCGGAAGTCCGAGCGCAGGAATTCCCGCAGCAGCGTGAGCTGTTCAATCAGCCACTTCATGCGTTCAGCATCTCCAGTCCAACCTTCAACCGCCACAGGCACTCATCCCTGCCCAAAATCTGGCAGATTTCTACCGCGCCGCCGGGGGTGACGGCCTGGCCCGCTGCCGCGATGCGCACAGGCCACATGAGGGTGGCGTTTTTGACCTCCAGCCGGGCCGCCAGACCCATCAGACAGCCGTGGATGGCCTCCTGGCTCCAGTCCGGGAGCTCATCCAGCGCGGGGATGACAGACTCCAGCATCCGCCTGGACACCTCATCGTTGGTCTTGGATTTCTTATTGGTAAAGAGGTCCTTCCCGTAGGGAGGCAGGGCCTCAAAGAAGCCCACCTTCTCCGGGATCTCCGTCAGCTTCTCGCACCGGGCCTGGAGCAGGGCGGCGATGGCGCGGGTATCCAGGGTAGGCTTTTTCACCGCCTGGCGGATATAGGGCTCCGCCGCCGCGTGGAACGCCTCCGGGGACATGGCCCGCAGGTAGAGGGCATTGAAGTGGGTGAGCTTGTCGATATCGAAAATAGCGGGGGATTTGGAGATGCCGGCGATGTCGAAAGCTCGGGCCAGCTCATCCAGGGAGAACACCTCCTGCTCCGCGATCTCGCCCCGGGGGCTCCAGCCCAGCAGGGCTACATAGTTCAGGATGGCCTCCGTCAGGTAGCCCTGGGCCTTCAGGTCCTCATAGGAGGGGTCGCCGTGGCGCTTGCTCATCTTGTTGTTCTGGTCCCGCATCACCGGGGAGCAGTGGACATAGGTGGGCACCGCCCAGCCGAAGGCCTGATAGAGCAGGTTGTACTTGGGCGCGGAGCTGAGGTACTCGCTGCCCCGGACGACGTGGGTGATGCCCATCAGGTGGTCGTCAACGACATTGGCGAAATTGTAGGTGGGCAGCCCGTCCCGCTTGAGCAGGACCTGGTCGTCCAAGGTGGCGTTCTCTACCGTAATATCACCGAAAATCGCGTCGTGGAAGGTGGTGCTCCCCTCATCGGGGATCTTTTGGCGGATGACGTAGGGTGCGCCTGCGTCCAGCTTGGCCTGGATTTCCTCCGGGGAGAGCGCGCGGCAGGGGTCGGCGGCCCGGCCCCAGTCCCCGGAATCCTCCTCGCTCTCGGTTTTCTCGCAGAAGCAGTAGTAGGCGTGGTCCTTCTCCACCAGCAGCCTTGCGTACTTGCCGTAGGTGTCCCGCCGCTCCGACTGGATATAGGGGGCCACGGGCCCGCCCACATCGGGTCCCTCGTCATAGGTGAGGCCGCACTCAGCCATAGTGCGGTAGATCACGTCGGTCGCGCCCTCCACCAGGCGCCCCTGGTCGGTATCCTCAATGCGCAGGATAAAGGTGCCATCCCCGCCCCGGGCGATCAGCCAGGTGTATAGGGCGGTGCGCAGGTTGCCCACATGCATATAGCCCGTGGGGGAGGGGGCGAAACGGGTGCGGATTTTGCCGTGGGGGATTTTGGCCTCCATAGCGTCAAAATAGGTCATGTCCATTGCCATGATGGGTTCTCCTTTTGTTGATAAATAATACTTCCTTGGGGGTATCGTTTTATTCTGGTATAAAGCGTCTGTTCATCCTCGTGGTGGATATAGGCTCCATTTTTCATCTGCACTTTCAGCGATGCGGGGTTATTCTTGTGGACTGACAGATATAGTTCCTCTTCGGCAATCAGGCCCCAAGCCTTTTCGACCGCCAGTTTTAAGCCTTGAGAGGCATATCCCTTTCCGCGGAATTCTTTTCCTACTCCATATCCGATATGCCCTGCCCCGTCTGCCAGTGCTTCTGTAAGATAATGACGGATTCTGAATACGCCTACAATGGTGTCGTCATCCCATAAGAACCATTCTGTCTGCGGAACCCAGCCCTCCTGCAATCCAATGCCCTTTGCTGCGTTGATATAACCGGGTAAAATGGTATTGACAAATTCATCCTTTGAACAGCCCGCCCCCGGATTTGTAAAACCGTTTTCATCTGCGGGCGTGCTTGTTATAAATAAATATTCTTTTTCCGCATCCTCCATGTTTGCTTCTTTCAAATACAGCATGGATATCCCCTCCAACATCCCCTTCTATGCCAGGTTCAGGTCACTGACGCAGATAATACGCAGATTCCACCCCGTCCTCCACAAAGGCTTCTGCCAGCTGGAACCCGTTCTTCTCCAGCACCCGGACAGAGGCGGTATTGGCGGCGAAGGTAAACGCCCCGATACGTTCCAGGCCGAACCGCGCCCGGATTTCCTCCAAAAACAGCCCCAGGGCCGTTGTTGCCGCGCCCTGGCCCCAGAGCTCTGGCGCGAAGATACAGTAGCTCACCATGGCCTGGGGGTCGCCGACCGGGTCCATGCCGTAGCACCAGACATCCCCTACATACTGCCCGTCCGCATAGATGGTCCGCCCGTAGCTCCTTGCGCCGGGCTTCTGGGTGTCCTGGAAGTCCGCCAAGGCATCCTCCGGGGTTTTCGCCTTCATGGGCAGGGTGCGGCGGATGGCGGGGGATTGGGCGTTTTGAAAGAACACGGCCACAGTCTCCGCTGTGCGTGCGCCAAGGGAAATTGTCATAAGCTTCTCCTTATACCGAAAACCAGGTGGGGCATATCCATGCCATAGTACTGCTTGACAAAGGCGCCCCGCACTGACATACCGCAGCGGAGGGCCACATGCTGGGAGGGGAAATTATTCTCCCGGATGATGGAGAACACCTCCGGGAACCCCAGCGTATGAAAAGCGTAATCCCGGCAGGCAGCGGCAGCCTCGGCGGCAAAGCCCTGATGCCACTTGCTGCGCCGGAACAGGTAGCCGACCTCCGGCACCTCCCGCCCACACCAGTCCTGCATGGTCACGCCGCACTGGCCGATAAGCTGTCCAGAGGCTTTCTCAACCACCGCCCACAGCCCAAAGCCGTATGCGGCGTACCGCTCCCGCTGCCGGTCCAGCCACACCTGGGCCTCATCGTCGGAGAAGGCGTGTTCATAGGCGTACATAACCAGCGGGTCCTGCAATATTTCGCACAGGGCGGGGAGGTCCGCCTGCCCCATTTCCCGCAGGACAAGGCGTTCCGTCTCTAATACCATATGTTATCCCCCTATCTGTCTATTGCTGCCTATTGTACTATAGTTTCCCATTTCCTGCAACCGGAAATTACCGATATGGCGCAGATCAGTATACTGGAGTTTGTTTTTTTGCGTATCAGGATACTTACTGCCATTTTCCAGGCAGGAAAACGAAATCTGGCCGCCCCAGGGCAGCCAGACTTCGCTGTTTCGCTTATATAATTATGAAATATCCGTTTACTTGCGCAGGCTCTTGCCGCCCGAGAAGTACTCTGTAGTCAGCTTGAAGACCACCGGGCACAGGAGCAGGACGCCGATCAGGTTGGGGATGGCCATCAGGCCGTTGAG
>JAAWKB010000046.1 GCA_022797115.1 Oscillospiraceae bacterium | reverse complement strand
GCGAAAAGTGCAAGATCATTCGCCGCAAGGGCCGCCTGATGGTGATCTGCGAGAACCCCAAGCATAAGCAGAGACAGGGCTAAGTGAATTTGGAGGTGCTTTAATAATGGCAAGAATTGCCGGTATTGACCTGCCCAAGGATAAACGGATCGAGATCGGGCTCACCTATATCTACGGGATTGGAAGGAAGAGCGCCAAGGACATCCTGGCGCAGACGGGGATCAACCCCGACACCCGCGTGAAGGATCTGACTGAGGCGGAGGAGAGCAAGCTCCGTGAGGCGATTGACCACGGCTACACCGTGGAGGGCGACCTGCGCCGCTCCGTGGCCCTGGACATCAAGCGCCTGACCGAGATCGGCTGCTACCGCGGTGTGCGCCACCGCCGCGGCCTGCCTGTGCGCGGCCAGCGCAGCAAGACCAACGCCCGCACCCGCAAGGGTCCCAAGAAGACCATCGCCAACAAGAAGAAGTAAGGAGGGAGAATACAAATGGCTGCACCTAAGACTGGCAAGCGGGTCATCCGCCGCCGCCGTGAAAAGAAGAACATCGAAAAGGGCCAGGTCCATATCCGTTCTTCCTTCAATAATACCATGGTCACTGTCACCGACACCCAGGGCAACGCGATCTCCTGGGCCTCCTCCGGTGGACAGGGATTCCGCGGCAGCAAGAAGTCCACACCCTTCGCCGCACAGACCGCCGCTGAGGTGGCTGCCCGCGCTGCGATGGAGCACGGCCTGAAGACCGTGGAGGTCTTCGTCAAGGGGCCCGGCCAGGGCCGTGAGGCCGCCATCCGCGCCCTGCAGGCCGTGGGCCTGGAGGTGACAATGATTAAGGACGTCACCCCCATCCCCCACAATGGCTGCCGCCCCCCCAAGCGCCGCCGCGTCTAATTCGGAAGAAGGAGGAAATATTTCATTATGGCTAAGAATATGCAGCCTGTAGCAAAGCGCTGCAAGGCTCTGGGCATCTCCCCTGCCGCCATGGGTTACGCCAAGAAGACCACCGAGCGCAACTCCGGCAACCAGATGCGCAAGAAGAAGAGCGAGTACGCCCTCCAGCTCCAGGAGAAGCAGAAGGTCAAGTTTGTCTATGGCGTCATGGAGAAGCAGTTCCGTATGTATTACGAGAAGGCCGCCAGGACCCAGGGCAAGACCGGTGAGGAGCTGTTGATCCTCATTGAGCGCCGCCTGGACAACGTGGTGTACCGCCTGGGCTTCGCCTCCACCCGCCGGCAGGCCCGGCAGCTGGTGAGCCACGCCCACTTTACCGTCAACGGAAAGAAAGTCAACATCCCCTCCTACCTCGTCAAGGCCGGCGATGTGATTGAAGTCAGGGACAGCAGCCGCTCTTCCGCAATCTTCAAGCGGCTGACCGGCGAGGACGCCCCGCTGCCCCTGGTCCCCCAGTGGCTTGACCGTGAGAAAAATATCCTCAAGGGCACCGTTTCCCGTATGCCCGTGAGAGAGGACATCAATGATATGCCCATTGAGGAGCATCTCATCGTCGAGTTGTACTCCAAGTAATCGGAGTCTACCCTCGATTATCACACGAACTGAATTTAGAGCGGGCCTGGCCTCCAGGTCCGCCACGAGAAGGAGGGTAACTGGATGATTGAAATTGAGAAGCCCCAGATCGAGTGTATCGAGACCCCTGGTGATGATTCCTACGGGAAATATGTGGTGGAGCCCCTGGAGCGGGGCTATGGCACCACCCTCGGCAATGCGCTGCGCCGCATTATGCTCTCTTCCCTGCCCGGTACCGCCGCTACCAGCATCAAGATCGCCGGTGTGCAGCACGAGTTTACCACCGTCCCCGGTGTGAAGGAGGACGTGACGGAGATCGTGCTGAACATCAAGCAGCTGATCACCAAGCTCCACAGCGAGGGCGTGAAGACCGTCTTTATTGAGGCGGTGGGCCCCTGCGAGGTAACAGCGGGCGATATCAAGAGCGACGGGGAGGTGGAGGTGCTCAACCCGGATCTCCACATTGCCACTCTGGGCAGCGGCGCGACGCTGAACATGGAAATCACCCTCAGCCATGGCCGCGGATACGTGCCCGCCGACCGGAACAAGGCCCAGCAGCAGAACATCATCGGCGTCATCCCCGTGGATTCCATTTATACCCCTGTATATAAGGTCAATTACACCGTGGAAAATACCCGCGTGGGGAATATGACAGACTTCGACAAGCTGACCATTGAGGTCTGGACAGATTCCACCATCTCCGCAAGGGATGCGGTGAGCTTGGGCGCGAAGATCCTGTGCGACCACTTTACGCTGTTTACCGACCTGTCCGAGACAGTGGGCTCCAAGTCCACTGTGGTGGAGAAGGCGGAGACCCAGCGGGATAAGGTGCTGGAGCTGACCATTGAGGAGTTGGATCTCAGCGTGCGCAGCTTCAACTGCCTCAAGCGCGCCAACATCAATACGGTGGAAGACCTGATCAGCAAGACCGAGGATGAGATGATGAAGGTCCGCAACCTGGGCCGCAAGAGCCTGGAGGAGGTCATCAACAAGCTGGCCATGATGGGGCTGTCCTTGGCAGACGAAGAAACCAACTGAGCGCTGCCGCCGGGCTTGCCCTGGCGCGCAGCGGATTGTGAGCCGCCCCTGGCGGCAGGACAATACACGCCTTTTTAAGGAGGAAACCGACAATGCCCGGAACTCGTAAGCTCGGCAAGACGACCGATCAGCGCAGAGCGATGCTCCGCCAGCAGGTGACGGATTTCCTGGATCACGGGAAGATGGAGACAACCGTCACCCGCTGCAAGGAGATCCGGCCCCTGGCCGAGAAGATGATAACCCTGGGGAAGAAGGGCGACCTGGCTGCATACCGCCAGGCCATGGCTTTCGTCACCCGGGAGGATGTGGTGAAGAAGATCTTCAAGGAGATCGCGCCCAACTATTCGGAGCGCAACGGCGGGTACACCCGCATCACCCGTACCGGCATCCGCCGCGGCGACGCGGCTGAGACCGCTATGATCGAGCTGGTCTAAGCCAACCAATAGGAAAAAGCCCTTTCGTGTGTGGGAGTACTACACATACGAAAGGGCTTTTTTGCGGGCATTATCAATAGACCGGCGTACAGCTGACGCTGCGGACAGTGCCGCAGGTCTGGAGGAACTTATTGAGCGTGCCAATGGAGAGCTCATGGGGGGAGCGGACCAATAAGTCATAGGTTACATAGCCGTCGTTGTGGTAGGAGATGGTGCTGCCCAGGATCTGCATCCCCTGTCCATGCATGTAATCGTCCAGCTGCTTCTGGAGCTGTTCGCTGTTTTGCAGGGTAAACTGGACATGGCTGGCATTCATCGAGTCGGCCCGCACGACAAAAATATGCATCAGGATTTGGATCAGGGCAACCATACCGGTGGCAAAGATGCCAACTGTGTACATCCCAGCGCCAATCGCCAAACCAATTCCAGCGGTTGCCCACAACCCAGCGGCCGTGGTCAGGCCCCGGACCGTATTGCCATGCTTAAAGATGACGCCCGCACCGAGGAAACTGATACCGCTGACCACCTGGGCGGCAATCCGGGCAGGGTCAGCCCCATGGGTACCGCTGAAATCCACGCCCCCTGCGCTGGTCAGATCCGCAAAGCCGTATTTGGAAATAATCATCATCAAAGCTGACGCACAGCAGACAATGATGTGGGTTCGGATGCCCGCCTCCTTGAAGCGTTTGCTCCGCTCTGCGCCGATGCAGGCGCCGCAGATGCAGGCGGATATAATCCGCAGGAAGAAATCCAGGTTTTGCCACAGGGAAAACTGGCTGTTCAGGTATTCTGTCAAACTCAATGGTAGTCCCACCCCTCTCTGTTGGCCATGCCGTGCCGCTGCCGGGCACAGTCTGGCAGTCCATGCCACATCTTCTGTTTCTTTTGATTTCAGCATTGTAGCTCTTTTTGGAGGATTTGTCAACTGTTATTCCAGTAAAACTGCCTAAAATCAGCAGAATCCCCATGGATAAATCAGTTTACCGGTAAGGATTTTCTGAGAAAATGAACTTTCCACGAATCTAAAGGAAAAGGGACGGCAGCACACACTGCCGTCCCTCTTTGCGTATCATTCACCGGCGTCCGCCGAAGCCGCCCCCACGGGAGCCTCCGCCAAACCCGCCGCCCCGGGAACCGCCCCCGAAGCCTCCGCCGCGGGAGCCGCCGCCAAAGCCTCCGCCGCAGGAGCCGCCGCCAAAGCCTCCACTCCGGCCTCCGCCGAAGCTGCCGCCCCGGGAACCTCCGCCAAAGCTCCCACTGGAGCCGCTGCCAAATCCGCCACCCCGGGAGCCGCCGCCAAAACTGCCGCTGCGCGGAGGTGTGGGACCACCTCCCATTGGGGGCCGTCCGCCTCCCATAGGGGGCCTGGGCCCGCCGCCCATGGGAGGCCGGGGGCCACCACCAAACCCGCCTCCAGGCCCTCTGGGCGGAGGGGGCGGCGGATTCCTCCGCCGGCGGAACCACCGGCTGCCAGGACGGTGCCACCATAGGATAGGACGGTAAATCACTGGCGGCGCCATCATGGTACCGTAGCGGCCATACCAGCTGCTGTAGCGGATGCCGTCAATGAGGTTGAACAACACGATCAAAACCACAAGCAGAACAACAATAGGGACAACGGCGGTGATCACGCCAAATACTGCCAGTCCGCCGGAGAAGAAAGTGTCCCCCGTATAAGCCGGTGCGATCAGCAGATGGAGCTGGCCCAGCAGATTGACCACGCCGCCGCTGTAGTCCCCCTTTTGGACGTACTCCACCAGGCAGGCGTCCACAAAGCTGGAGGACTGGGCGGCGAGCCGGTCATAGAACCGGCCGCTGGCGATGAGGCGGTAGTCCTGGGCGCCGGTGTCCAGCAGCAGGATCGCGTCGTCCTCCCCCAGCTGGAGCTGGTCCGCCCAGGCCCAGGCGGCGTCTTCTATATCCCCGCCCGCGCTGCGCACGGAGACCACTGCCAGGATACTGCCCGTCAATTGGTCCCAGTTGGCATTGTACAGGTTGATGGTGTTCCGCGCGCTGCCGGAGAGGGTGCGGGCCTCATCTACAATATATTTATCCACATAGGCAGTGCTCAAATTGGTGTTGAGCGCCGCGCCGCCCTCCGGGATTGCCACCGCCGGCCGCTTTGACAGGCCGTACAGCGAGGATAGGGCGATAGCCGCAATCAGGACGATGATAGCGACCGCCCGGTTTTTCAATAGCTTCATTCCAGGCCCTCCTTCGGGACTAGCGCATAGTATATCAGGTATAAGCAGCTCTTTTTGATTCTTTTTCTCTCGATAAAAAGAATGGCTGCCTCAGGAGCGCAGCTCCATCAGCTTCTGCTTGAGCTCGCCCTCGATCCGGCCCAGCTCCACCTCGGCAGCCCGGCGCTTCTGCGCGCCCTCCCGCTGGATCTGGATGACCTCGTCCAGGGTGGAGATCAGCTGCTGGTTGGTGTGCTGGAGGGTCTCGATATCGATGATGCTGCGCTCCGCCTCCTTAGCGGTGGCAATGGTGCCCATTTTGAGCATCTCCGCGTTCTTCTTCAGCAGCTCGTTGGTGGCGTTGGTCACGGCGCTCTGGGCGGCGGTGGCCTTGCGGCTGTTCTCCATGCCCAGGGCCAGCACCATCTGGCTCTTCCAGAGGGGGATGGTGTTGACCAGGGAGGTCTGGATCTTCTCCACCATCAGTGTGTCGTTGTTTTGCAGCATCCGGGTCTGGGGGCCCATCTGGATGGACACCATCCGGGTCAGCTCCAGGTCATGGAGCTTCTTTTCAAACCGGTTGCACATCTGCACCATGTCGTTGTACGCCTGGGCGTCCTCCGCCGCGCCGGTGGACTCCGCTTTCTTGCGAAGCTCCTCCAGCTGGCCGGACTGGAGCTCCGCCAGACGCTTCTTGCCGGCGATGATGTACATGGTCAGCTCTTTGTAGTACTTCAGGTTCAGCTCGTACATCTGGTCAAACATGGCGATGTCCTTCATCAGCGTCACCTGGTGCTGCTCCAGCTCCCGGGCGATTTTGTCCACGTTGGCCTCGGCCTTGGTGTACTGGATCTTCATGGTCTCCATCTTGTTGCTGGCCTTCTTGAAAAAGCCGAAGATGCCGCCCTTGTCCTCTTCCTCCTGGCCGAAATTCTTCAGCTCCACCACCAGATTGGTCAGCGTGTCGCCCACCTCGCCCAGATCCTTGTTGCGCACATTGCTCAGGGCGCTCTCGGAGAAGGAGGCTACGCTCTTCTGGGCTGCGGCGCCATATTGCAGGACCAGCTGGGAGTCGGTGATATCGATCTTTTTGGAGAAGTCGTCCACCATCTTTTTCTCCGCCTCAGTGAGCATACTGTCATCGATGACCACCGGCTTTACCTGAGGCTTTTCCGGCTCCGGGACAGGGGCCTCGTTCCCCAGGGTCAGGGTAGGGGCCTCCACCTGGGCGGCCTCAGCGTTCAGGGTCAGCTCGGGCATCATGCCTTCCATGTCACTCATTTGTTTTGTCCTCCCGTTGTTTCGTCTGTGTTAATAATGGTTAAAACTCCAGCTTGATATCCGTTCCATCGGCGTTTTGGATGGTCTCGGCCTCCAGCTTCTCACCGGCCAGGCCCTCCCGGGAGAGCATCGTCTCCAGCACGGAGATATCTGTGGAGATATCCATGGCGTCCGCGCCGAAGAGGCCGTCCAGCTGCTTCTCAAAGGCCTGGACAATGGTGGTCATGACCCGCTCCACCTTCTCTTTGGTACCGGTGATGTTCTCCCCGGCCACGCCGGTGGCGTCCATCCGGTCATAGGCGTTGAGGATCTTCAAGGTGGTGGGCAGATAGTAGTCCATAAACCGGCGGATCTGGGGGAGCTTGGCCGGGTCCGCCTTCACCTGGCTGAAAATCTGCTGGCAGACCGTCTCCAGGCGGCGGATATCGGCGGAGATCTTCTCGTCAGCAATGGCGTCATCCAAACGCTTCATCTCGCTGACAGCCTTCCGTCCGTCGGAGATCATTTTGTCCAGCTCCGCGTTGCCGGTGGGCTTCTCATCCTCCTTGGGGGGATCGGGGATCTGGATTTCCGTCACCTCGTCCTTGCACACCGCCCGCAGCAGCATAAAAACGCCAATGGACAGCACTGCCGCAAAGACGAAATGGCTGACCTTGTACAGGTCGAACAGCAGCGCGTAGGCCACCCAAACAGCCGCCGTACCGTAGTAGGGCGCTGTGGATTTGCGGACCTTCTTTTCTGTGTGTGCCATATACAGCCTCCTAACCCTCAGTTCACTGATAAGAGTATACTGCGAAATCCCCGGCAGGTCAAGGGATCGGGGAAAAGTCCGCAGTTTAAGATTGCTGTGCCTTCCACGGGCGCTTTTTCCCCGTCCAGCCCAGCTCCCTCCAATAGTCCGCGTCTGCCTGGTTCCAGCCGCGCCGATGCACCCTGCTCATGATCGCGAAAAAGGACTTTGTCTTCCAGGACGGCTGGACATGCCCCTGGTTTTTCGCAATCTTCCGTGCCAAACTGTCGAGCTTCCGCCCAATGGCCTGCTTCTTTTTTGCGCTGACCCGCTCCCAGGAGGTCTCCATCACCGCGGCGCCGTAGGAGTAGATCTTGGCGACCCCCCAGAAAAAGGCGCTGTGGGCCATATCCCGGTTGGTGCTCCGCATCCCCGCGCCGGCAGCGGTGGAGAGGCAGACCGCCTGCTTGGAAAACATTTTCGCCTCGGGGCGGTGGACCATCCACCGCCAGCCGTAGTGATCCAGAAAGGCTTTCATCGCACCGGTTGCATGGTACACATAGACCGGGCTGGCCAGGATGATGACATCCGCGCCGTCCATCGCCGCCGTGATGGGGGAGAGCTGCTGGAAGTGGGGGCATTTTGCCTCCGACTCCCCGAAGCAGCGGGTGCAGCCCACACAAAACGCCCCAAAATCCCTGGGTAAAAAGAACTCCGTAACGTCGCCGCGGAGTTTTTCCGCCAGCATCCGTGCGATCTGGCAGGTGGAGCCCTGGTGGCTCTGGCCGTGGATGATGGTTATTTTCATCAGATTGCCTCTTTTCATGCAGCGATAGGCAGGAACGGCCCTGCTCATCTTGGCGGCCGGTTCCCCTCCCCATTATATGCCTCCCGGCGTCCAAAAACAAGCGGCGTATAAAAACAGAGGGGCAGTCCCATCCTGGCTCGGATGGGACCGCCCGAAGGATTACCCGGCAACCTTCTGCCCGTTGAGGATAACCGCCTCAATGACGGTGTCGCTGACCATGGGGTCCCCATTGGCGACCACCACGTCCGCGTCCTTGCCCAGCTCCAGGGAGCCCACCCGGCCCGCCACGCCCAGATGCTTGGCGGGGTTGATGGTGATGGCCTGGAGGGCGGCAAAGGGGTCCATGCCCGCCTTGACCGCCAGGCCCGCGCACAGGGGCAGGTACTGCTGGGGGATTACCGGCGAATCGGTAATGATGCTGACCTGCAAGCCGGCCCGGGCCAGGATGCCTGGGGTCTCGAAGGTCTTGTTGACCAGCTCGATCTTGCTGGCGTGGGTCAGCGTGGGGCCCACCGCCACAGGCCAGCCCGCCCGCTGGAGCTCCTCCACGATCAGATGGCCCTCGGTGCAGTGCTCCAGGGTCAGCTTCACGCCGAACTCCTTGGCAATGCGGATGGCGGTGCAGATGTCGTCCGCCCGGTGGGCGTGGGCCTTGAGGGGGATCTCCCCCCGCAGTACGGGGAGCAGGGCCTCCAGCTTCATGTCGAACTTGGGCCGCTTGAGGGGGTCGTCCCCGGCGGCCGCCTTGCGCTCACCGTAGTCCCGGGCCTGGAAGAACATCTCCCGGAGCTTGGCGGCGGTGGTCATGCGGGCGGAGTTGCCCTTCTCCTTGTAGCAGCGTTTGGGGTTCTCACCGAAGGCGCACTTCATGGCGACCTCCGCCTGGATCACCATGTCATCCACACAGCTGCCATAGGTTTTGACCGCCAGGAAGGTGCCGCCCAGCACGTTGGCGCTGCCCGGCCCCGTGCCCACGGTGGTCACGCCGCCCCGCAGGGCGGCGGGGATGGCGGTGTCCCGGGGATTGAAGCTGTCAATGCCCCGCAGCTGGCAGGCGAGGACGTCCCCCATCTCGTTGTAGTCGTGGCCCTCCCAGCCCATGCCGTAGTTGTCCAGGCCCAGATGGCTGTGGGCGTCCACAAAGCCGGGATAGACCTGCTTTCCGGCGGCATCCAGGACTTCCTCCCCGTCCAGGGGCTGGAGGCCGGGTCCGATGGCGGCAATCACGCCGTCGCGCAGGGCAATGTCCGCCTGGTAGGGCAGGGCATTGACTGCGTCATGGATGGTTCCATTTTTGATAAGCATAGAAAAAACCTCCCGTCAGTTTGCTTCTCATCTGATTATACGCAAACCCTGACGGAAATGCAAGGGCCTTGTCCTCCTATGCGGGAAACCTGTCAGACCGGGACCTCAGCCTGGAGCAGCTTCCGCAGCCCCTCCAGGCTGTCCGCAGGCGGGGCGCAGGCCCCGTCCCGGCACAGGTAGAGCCGCTCCCCGGCCTTGGGGATGGGGTAGTCCGCCGTAAAGGGGACCAGCCGGGCCAGCCCCCGGCTGTTGTCCAGGGTCTTGGCCAGGGTGGAGAGGCGGTAGCTCTCGCCCACGCCCGCCAGCCACGAGGGGACTTCCCCTGCGGTGACGCAGACCAGCCCCTTGGCCGGGTACAGCTCATCCGCCATCGCCAGCAGGGCGAAGCACCGGGCGGCGGGATATCCCTTGGCCTCCCCGGCCAGCCATGCCAGCTGCTTTTGGGCCAGCAGACGGAAACGGGGCTCCCCGGTGAGCCGGGCCAGCCGGACCAGGGCCAGGGCGGCCGTGCCGTTGCCGGAGGGCGTTCCGCTGTCGGCGGCCTCCTTCTGCCGGGCGATCAGCCGTTCCCCGTTGCTGGCCGTGCGGTAGAAGCCGCCGTCCGTCCCGTCCCAGAACAGCTGCTCCATGCGGCCAGCCAGGCCCGCCGCCTCCCGCAGGCAGGAGACGGAGAAATTGGCCTCATACAGCTCCAGCAGGGCCCAGCAGTAGAAGGCGTAGTCGTCCAGCTGGCCGTCCACCGCCGGCTCCTGGTCCCGCCAGCGCAGGTACAGCCGCCCATCCGGCTGGGTCAGGCGGGTTTTGAGGAACAGCCGGGCCTCCTCCGCCGCCCGGAGGTATTTCTCATCCCCCAGTACCCGGCTGGCCTTGGCCAGGGCGGCAATCATCATGGCGTTCCAGCTGGTGACGGCCTTGTCGTCCCGGTGGAGGGGCCAGCGGTGCCGGCGGAACGAGGCCAGCTGCCCGCAGGGGCGGGTGAATTCCTGCCAGGCGGATGCGTACTGTGGGTCGTCCAGCAGGTTGGGGACGCTCTCCCCCGTGATGCCATAGCGGCGGCAGAAGGCAGACGCCTCGCCTACGCCCAGCACTTCCTCCACATCTGCCGGTGTGAGCAGATAGAACCGCCCCTCCTCGCCGCCGCTGTCGGCGTCCTGGCCGCAGGCGAAGCCGCCGCCGGGCAGGCGCAGCTCCCGCAGGGCGTAATCCAGGGTGCGGCAGGCAATCTCCCGATAGTAGGGCCGGCCGGTTTGGGCGTAGGCCTCCAGATAGGCGTAGGAGAGCAGGGCGTTGTCATAGAGCATCTTTTCAAAGTGGGGGACGCGCCACGCTTCATCGGTGCTGTAGCGGCAGAAGCCGCCGCCCAGCTGGTCGAAGATGCCGCCCCGGGCCATCTGGGTCAAGGTGGCCTCCGCCATCTCCAGGGCCTCCCGGTCCCCCTCCTGCCGGGCGTACTCCAGCAGGAAGAGCAGCTCGTGGGGGGCAGGGAATTTGGGCGCACCGCCAAAGCCGCCGTTCTCCGGGTCAAAGCGGCCACGCAGCTCTGCTGTAGCCTCCCGGAGCAGGGCTTTCCCCGGCTGGGAAGGGCGGACGCCCTCCTGCTGGGCGATGTGCCGGGTGACACGCTGGCCCAGCTCCAGCAGCCTGGACCGGTCGGAACGCCACAGGCGCTCCACCTCGTCCAGAAGCTCCACCAGACCAAGACGGCCGTTCTGGCTTCTGGGCGGCAGGTACGTCCCAGCCCAGAAGGGCTTCTGGTCCGGGGTCATCAGGATCGTCAGCGGCCAGCCGCCGGAGCCCGTGAGGGCCTGGCAGGCCGCCATATAGACCGCGTCCACGTCGGGGCGCTCCTCCCGGTCCACCTTGATGGCGATGAAGGAGCGGTTGAGCGCCTGGGCTACTGCCGGGTCCTCAAAGGACTCCCGGCCCATCACATGGCACCAGTGACAGGTGGAGTAGCCGATGGACAGGAAGATGGGCTTGTCCCCGGTGATGGCGGCGTGGAACGCCTCCGGGCGCCAGGGGTACCAATGGATGGGGGTTTCCGCGTGTTGGAGCAGGTAGGGGGATTTTTCTTGTTTCAGCCGGTTCTCCCCCAGGCCGGTTTCCAGTGTCTCATTCATCTGACAGTGATCCTCCCCGGTTGATTGATCGAAACGGGTTCTTTTCCAACTGCTAGTATGGACAAAAGGGCGCGGAACATGAGGAAAAGCCGCCTGCGAAAATTTGCCTTGATTGGCGAAAAAATCTTTCGCCGTTGGATATTCCGCCAATTTTCAAACAAGGCCTATGCTGGCGGTAGGGGAGATGCAAAAAAAGCAGCCGCCTGGGGGAAGGACCCAGACGGCTGCGAAGCGGAAGAATACTCGGTGCGCTCCTACAGCGCAAGGGACAGCACGGCCACCTGCCGGGGCATATCCGGCGTCACGGCCAGGGTGGGGCCGGGATAGCGGACCACAAGCTCCGGCGGGCAGAGGGCGGTAAAGGCCGCCAGCTCATCCAGCACGTCGAAGCCCCGCGCCCCGTCCCGGTAGTGCATGGGGACCACTACCCTGGGCGCAACCGCGTCCGCCACGGCCTTTGCCCCGGCGGGGTCCACGGTGTAGGTGCCCCCGATGGGCAGCAGCAGCACGTCGCAGGGGCCGATGGCCGCAAGCTGCGCCGGGCTCAGCTGGTGGCCCAGGTCGCCCAGATGGACCACGCTTACACCCTCGGCGGCAAAGCGGCGCACGGTGTTCTTTCCCCGCAGCGCACCGCCCTGGCTGTCATGGAAGGTCTCGATCTCGGAGACGGCGAAGGGGTTCTCCCTGCCGTCAGTCACGCGCAGCTGCTCCGTATAGCAGTGGTCAAAGTGGCCGTGGCTGCAATAGAACGCATCCGCCTCCCCGGCAAAGTCCGGCAGGCCGGGGACGTTGCAGTAGGGGTCCAGCAGGACGCGGAAACCGCCGCTCTCCAACAGGAAACAGGAATGGCCCAGCCAGGTGATCGTCATCAGGAAACGCCTCCTTAAAAAATAGCTCGGGCGGGACGGATTGGCCGTCCCGCCCGGTTGGTTGTGGAAAGGTATGTATCCGGCTTTACCGGAGGGTACCGCAGTTGTTGGTCAGCGCCTCCAGAATCTGATAGCGGTCCATATCCAGCTTCTTGGTCATCTGGAGGGCCTCCTCCATGCCCAAAACCACCATATGGCCCTCCTGGGTGGCGACAACACAGTTGCCCCGGTTTTCGGAAAGCGCCTTCACTGCCTCATAGCCCATGCGGCTGGCGGTCTCCCGGTCCCGGGCGGAGGGTGCGCCGCCGCGCTGGATGTGTCCCAACACGGTCACGCGGGGATCGATGCCAACCTCCTCATGGATCTGGCGGCTGATGTCCATGGTATTGCCCGCGCCCTCGGCCACCACCACCATATAATGGGTGGTCCCGGCCAGGCGGGCCCGGCGAATCTTCTCCACAATATCGTGCTCAAAATTGAGCTCCCGCTCGGGGATCAGCACGGCGGTAGCGCCCACGGAGATGCCTACATACAGTGCCAGGAAACCGGCGCGCCGGCCCATCACCTCCACGATGGAGCAGCGCTCATGGGACTGCATGGTGTCGCGCAGCCTGTCGATGCACTCAATGGCGGTGTTGCAGGCGGTGTCAAAGCCGATGGTATAGTGAGAGCAGCCAATGTCGTTGTCGATGGTGGCGGGGATACCGGCCACCTGGAGCTGATAGCCCACTTCCGTAGCCCGGCGGGAGAGGTCCAGAGCACCCCGGAAGGTGCCGTCGCCGCCGATGGCTACAATCGCATCCAGGCCCAGCAGCTTGCAGGTAGCCAGGGCCTTGTCCTGACCGGACACGTTGCGGAATTCGTCGCTGCGGGCCGTGTACAGGAGCGTACCGCCCTTGTTGATGATATGGCTGACACTGGAAGTGTCCATGCGGATAAAATCGCTGCTGATAAGGCCGTTCCACCCTCTGCGGATACCGATGCAGTCAATGCCCCGGCCCAGGGCGGAGCGCACAACGGCACGGATGGCGGCATTCATACCCGGCGCGTCGCCGCCGCTGGTCAAAACTCCGATACGATTTACCTGTTTCTCCATATGTTTCCTCCAATTTCTAGTGGTCGAAGCCGCGCCCGCCCAGGACCGGACGGAGGCTGCTTCCGAGGTGCGGGAGGGGCCCGCGTGGAAACTGTCCGATCAAACTATACCCCCTCCCCGGCCGGGCTGTCAAGAAGTTCTGCAAAAAACCGGGGCCTGGGGCCTGTTTGATACATGGCAGAATGAGCAAGAAGGGGCCGCCGTTTGGGTGTTTTGGCATGCTTCAAACATGCCCTAATGGGAGACCTCCATGTCGCTGGCGAGGGTAAAGCGCCCCACCAGCTGCTTGAGGGACTGGGCCTCCGCGGAGAGCTGCTCACTGGCGGCGGCGCTCTCCTCTGCGGTGGCGCTGTTGATCTGGACGACGCTGGAGATCTGGCTGACCCCTTCGGAGACCTGGGAGATGCGCTCCGACTGCTCGTGGGCCGCCGTGGCGATATGGTCGATGGAGCCGGCAATGGCCTGCATACTGTTCACGGCCTCCAGCAGTGCGGCCGCCGTCTCACTGGAGATCTGGGTCCCCTTCCGGACGGCCTGCGTGGAGCGTTCAATCAGCTTGGCCGTGCTCTTGGAGGCATCGGCGGATTTGCCTGCCAGATTGCGCACCTCGTCAGCAACAACGGCGAAGCCCTTGCCCGCCGTACCGGCCCGGGCCGCCTCTACGGCTGCGTTCAGCGCCAGGATGTTGGTCTGGAAAGCGATATCCTCAATGGCCTTGATGATTTTGCTGATTTCCTCGGAGCTGCTGCGGATATCGTCCATGGCCCGCATCAGCTCGCCCATCTGCTGGTTGCAGCGGTTGGCCTCCTCGCTGGCGCTGGTGGTCTGGGCGCGGGCCTCCACGGCCTGCTCCGCCGCGCCCTTCACGTCGTTGGAGATGTCGCTGATGGTAGCCGCCAGTTCCTCCACGGAGCTGGCCTGCTCCACGGCGCCCTGGCTGAGGGACTGCGCTCCGTTGGACACCTGGCTGCTCCCGGCGGAGACCTGCTCCGCTGCGCGGTCAATCTGCTGCATGGTCCCGCTCAGCGCGAGGCGCAGGCGGCGCAGGGACATCAGGATATTACGGAACCCGCCCACATAGGCATCCTCATGCTGGGAGTGGATATCCAGGTTCTGGTTGGAGAGCTCGGTCAGCAGGTAGTCGATGTCGCCGATGATGGTGCGCAGGCCCTGCACCAGCTCTGCGGTGGCGTTGGCGAGGATGCCGGTCTCGTCCGCCTGCTTGATCTCCGGCACCGGCGAGTCCAGATCGCCCTTCACCAGCGCCTGCATCCGCAGGGCGCAGGCCCGCATGGGGTCGCCGATGCTCATAGAGAGCTTAGCCGCCAGCATCAGAGCCAGGGCCATAAAGACAGCCACCATCACAATGGTGATGATAATGGCGAAATAAGTGTCCTTCAAATAATCGATCTGCCAGGTGGTGACGGCAAGGCTCCAGCCGTTGATGCTGCCAACAGGCGCATAGGCGGCCAACTTGCGGGTACCGTCAATCTGGTAGGGGGCGAACCCGCTGCCGCCGGAGCGCATGTCCGCATGGATGGCGGCCAGCTGCTGGAGGGATTTGTCCGTGCGGGCTTCTATCTCAATATTCTCGTTCATGACGTTTTCCAGGACGGCGTCCGCGATGGTGTCGCCGTTCTGGTTAATCATGTAGGCGCTGCCGTGCTCGCTGAGGTGGATCGAGGAAACGATATCATTTAAAAATGTCTCCTGGGGGACAAAGTACACGACGCCTGCGATTGTGGAACCGGAGATGCCGCCCTGCCAGAGGGGGGCGGCAATGATGATGGAGATCTCGCCCGTCACCTTGCTGATCAGGGGCTCTGACACGACAACGTTGCCCTTCAGGGCCTGCTGGACGTAATCCCGGTCGGAGTAGTCATTGCCGTCAAAGATGCTGATGCCGTTTGCCATGACAATGTTGCCCCGCTGGAAGTTGTGCATTGCCACGCGTTGGTCAATGAGCAGGCGTTTGTCCTCCGTGCTGGCCGTCGGGTCTGTCAGCTGGGGGGTGCAGCCGGTGTCCAGGGCGACATTCTGGTACATGATGAGCTCCCGTTCGACAAGGCCGGCGGCGAGGACCGCGCTCTCGTGCATCATTTGTTTGACTGTGGCGAGGGTACTGCTGTAGTTGAGCCACACGTTAGCGGCTTCGACGGCCAGCAGGGCCGCCAGGATGGTAACACCCATCCATATTGCGATTTTTGCCCGGATACTCTTGATCTGGTTTTGTTTTTTCTCCCGTTTCATCCTATTTACTCCCTTTTTCTGACTTGGATAGAGACAGATGGAGAAGGCCGCTCCTATGGCGCGGGTACACTCTCCGCTCCTATTTTAACGCAATTTTGTGGAGCCTGCAAGTGTTCAGAGAAAATTCTTGATGAGTTTTGTCGAAAAATCACAATAGATTTTGTCAATAATTCACAAGCGCCCCGATTCTATGTAAGCAATTCAGCGAGAGCCCTTTCCCAGTAGACCGGGGGGATGCCATGCCAGATGCTGCTTCCGGTGGCAGTCTCACACAGGGCCATCGCTTTTGCCAGCACCATGGTGTGTGGGACCTCCCCTGTGCGGATCAGGTGCTTTGTCACCTGCGTCCAGTAGGGGGCGGCCTCCTCCAGCCCGGATTCCAGCAGCTCCTGTATCACATGCCCGACATCATAGCTGACGCTGATACATTCTGCCGTCCACTCGTGTATGGCCTGGTGGAGGATCATGAATTGGGCTTTTCCGCCGCTGCGCTGGGGCACGCCCACCGCGCCGGGGTTCCATACCGTCTTGCCGCCGTGATGGATGGTCCCCTGCAAATGGGTATGCCCGCAAAGGATGTACTGGCACGGGCAGGCGTCAATCAGTTGATTGGTCCTATCATCGGCGGGGAGCATTTTTTCGTTGTTCCTGTTTGGCGAACCGTGGCAGGCCAACAGGGCGGGGGCGTCTGGAAAGGTGATTTCCTGGGAAAGCGGGAGGCTTTGGAAAAAGCTGATGTCCCGGTCCGTCTGGTGGGCGTAGCAGTACTCCATGGCGCCAACGGTCAGATCTCCGTCCTTCCACTCGCAGGCAGGATTATATTTCCGGTCAATCCAGTAGTCCTCCTTGTTCCCCTTCACAAAAAAACAGGTATATGCTTCCTTCAGCGCATAGAGCAGCCCCATTGTTTTCTGTGGATAGGGGAATTCCCCTAAATAGTCGCCCAAAAAGATAAACGTGCGTATGCCGCGCCCTAAAACGAGGTCGACACACTGCTTGAATGCCTCATAATTGCCATGGATATCAGAAAATACAGCTATTTCCATACCAAACTGCCTCCCAACTGCGGTTGTCCGCTATACCAGTATAGTATACCACCATTCCCGCCGATTGCAATAGGCGCTCTGCTGCGGCTCTGGAGCCCGGTCCGCAGGTCCGCAGATGCCTGCTTTTCCGCCGTTTTTTGCAGATAGCCTCTTGCATTTTTTGCCGGTTTCGTGCATACTGGGACAAGAAGTTCCACACAAGGAGGCGCGGCCATGGAGCGGGTTACAAAGGAAAACTATTATCTGGATATTGCCGAGACGGCGATCGGCCGGGCAACCTGTCTGCGCCGGCGGTACGGGGCCATTGTCGTGACCAACGACGAGATCATTTCCACTGGCTACAACGGCGCCCCCCGGGGCCGGAGGAACTGCGTGGATCTGGGGTACTGCGCGCGGGAGGCCATGCATGTGCCGCGTGGGGAGCGGTACGAGCTGTGCCGCAGCGTCCACGCGGAGGCCAACGCCATCATCTCCGCCGCCCGGCGGGACATGGTGGGCGGGACGCTGTACCTGGCGGGGAAGGACGCCGCCACCGGGGAAATCCTGGCCGACGCCACATCCTGCGCCATGTGCCGCCGGATGATTATCAACGCTGGCCTGAAGAAGGTCGTCATCCGCACAGGCCGCCGGGACTATACAGTGGTGGATGTGTATAGCTGGATTGACCAGGACGACTCCCTGCCTGCCGGGGAGCAAGGATTGACAGAAGGAGAAGAAAACAATGCTGAACGCTGAGATCAGAGACGCCTACATTTCCATCCTCCGCGAGGAGCTGGTGCCGGCCACCGGCTGCACCGAGCCCATCGCTATCGCCTATGCCGCCGCCCGGCTGCGCGCCGTGCTGGGGGAGCGGCCGGAGCGTGTGCGCGCGGAGGTATCCGGCAATATTATCAAGAATGTCAAGAGCGTGATCGTCCCCAACACGGGCGGGCTGAAGGGCATCCGCGCCGCCCTGGCGGCCGGGGTTGTGGCCGGGGATGCGGAGAAGGTTTTGCAGGTGATCTCCGCCGTCCCGCCGGAGCGGCACGCCGAGATCGCCGCCTATGCCCAGCAGGTGCCCATTGAGATCGTCTGTGCCGAAACCACCCGCCTGCTGGACATCCGGCTCACCGGCTGGGCGGGGGGGCACACCGCCCTGGTCCACATCGCCAACAGCCACAGCAACATCGTCCGGGAGGAGAAGGACGGCCAGGTCCTGCTGGAGAAGCCGGTGACGGACTCCGCTGAGGACAGCCTCACGGACAAGAGCGTGCTGAAGGTGGCGGATATCCTGGAGTTTGCCAACACAGTGGAGCTGGACCTGGTCTCCCCCCTGCTGGACCAGCAGGTCGGCTGCAACACCGCCATCGCGGAGGAGGGGCTGAAGGAGAGCTGGGGGGCCAATATCGGCTCCGTGCTGCTGGGGGATTACCCCACAGATATCAAGACCGAGGCCAAGGCCTGGGCCGCTGCCGGGAGCGACGCCCGCATGAGCGGGTGCGAGATGCCGGTGGTGATCCTCTCCGGCTCCGGCAACCAGGGCATCACCGCCTCCGTGCCTGTAGTGCGCTACGCCAAGCACTTGGGGGCCACGAAGGAGCAGCTCTACCGGGCCCTGCTGGTCAGCGACCTGGTGACGGTCCACCAGAAGAGCGGCATTGGCCGTCTGTCCGCCTACTGCGGCGCGGTCAGCGCCGGTGTGGGGGCCGGGGCCGGCATCGCCTACCTGCTGGACGGGGGCTATGAGGCCATAGCCCATACCATCGTCAACGCAGTAGCGATTATCAGCGGCACCATCTGCGACGGGGCCAAGCCCTCCTGTGCGGCCAAGATCGCCGCCAGCGTGGACGCGGGCATCCTGGGCTACCACATGTACAAGAACCATCAGGAGTTCAAGAGCGGGGACGGCATCGTCACCAAGGG
>JAAWKB010000045.1 GCA_022797115.1 Oscillospiraceae bacterium | reverse complement strand
ACCCGGATGGCGCAGGCGCGGAAGTAGCAGTCCAGCACCTCCTCCACGTCCCCCTCCAGAAGCCCGTAGGATTTCAGCAGATAGGCCAGGGCGCGGTTTCTGCTGCCGTGGCTCTTCTCCGAGCGGTAGACCGCCTCGTCCACGCTGATCTCCCCATCCCCTGCCAGGCGGCGGGTCAGCTCCAGCAGGCGTTGGAACCGCTCCGCATAGCTGCTCCCGTGGATGAGGGAGCACATGACAATCGCGCCCATATTGACCATGGGGTTGATATGCCCGCTGTCCAACGCCTGGTCGCTGGCGTTGATGGCGTCAAAGGGCTTGCCGGTGGCCTCCATGCCCACACGGCTTTGTACCGCCTCCACACCGTTATCCAGCAGGGCCTGCAACAGCAGGATCGGTTTGACAATACTTTGCAGGGTAAAGGGCTGCCGGCAGTCGCCAGCCCAGCTGTGCTTGCCGTCGCTGCCAATCACATACACCCCCAAAGTCTCCGGATTTGCCTTGGAAAGCTCCGGGATGTAGTCCGCCACCCGCCCTTGCTGCGTATAGAGACGGCACTCCTCCAATAAACGCTCCAGCAGTTCCTCCATTGTTCTCCCAGCCTCTTTTGTAAGTAAAATGTCCGCATATGCGGCGGTTCCTAAGATAGCAGATTCCCCTGCCCCTGTCAAGAGCGGGAGAAAACTGCCGCTCCCTTTTTGTATAGGCGCTATCCCTCCAAAATCCCCCCATGGTAGCAAATATAGCGGCGGCAATGGTACTGGATCAGCCGCTCAAGGGATCTCTGGGCGCGGTCCAAATCCAGGCAGTATCCTGGATTCGCAAGGGCCAGCCTGCGGCCCTCCACAACGGCCGCATCCCCTGTAATCATAAAGTCATTATGGAATGCCCTGATGGATATATGCCCCGGCGTATGCCCGGGCGTATCCACAATCTCGCCGCCGCGCCGATGTGATCGTCACCCTGATGGGTCAGGAGCAATTTTGTTATAGCTTCAGGCCGTATGCCGTGACGGGCCAATTCCCTTTCCAGCAGCCCGAAAGAGCCTGGATAGCCGCAGTTGGCTAAGACAATATCCCTTTCACCAAACAGCAGCACCGGATACACATGCTCTTCCATCCCACCATACCGATACGCAAAATCCAAAACAGCGTATTGTTTTTCCTTCATGCCGTCTCACCCCTATTGTTGATTTTCCGCGCCGGTTGTACCATAAACAGCTGCCGTTAAGCAGGGCGGTGCAGTACATCCTGCGGGATACTTGTCCTTGCAATGGGCGCCCGCCCATGGTAAAATAGGAAATCATAGTGGATGGAAGCGATTCGTTTGCTTCTTTTTTGTGACAAACAAGAACGCCGTATGGGAGATTGTATGGGGATGCGGAGGCTGATGCTGTTTGCCCTGCCCTTCGGGGTGGGGATACTTTTCTGCCTGTACCTTTTGCCGGAATCCGGGTGGGCCTGGGCGGCGGCCGGCGCGCTGCTGGCATATCCCCTCTCCGGCCAGTCCCGGAGGGCTATGCGCATCATGGCCGCAGGCTTTGCGGCGGGAGTCCTGTGGCTGTCCGGATACCATGCCCTGTTCCTCGCCCCGGCGGAACGGATGGCCGGGCAGGAGGCGTCTGTCACCCTGGAGCTGGCGGATTATCCGGAGGCAAGCGGTTATGGCGCGCGCTGTGCGGTCCGCCTGCCCGGCCTGCGGGGCCGCGGGATGCTCTATGGAGACGCGGACCTTTTGGAGCTGGAGCCCGGGAACCTGGTTACAGGGGAGGTGCGGTTCTACAGCGCAGCCTCCTTCAGCGGGAAGGAGAGCTTTTCCTATACCTCCCGGGGGATCTTTTTCCGCGTATATGGCAAGGGGGAGCTGGAGGTCAGCCCAGGGCGGGCCGGGAGTGCCCGCTACCTGCCCCAGCGGCTTGCCAGGACATTGCGCCAAAGCGTCCAGGCTCTCTACGGGGAACCTGCGCAAGGGTTCCTGCTCGCCCTTCTCACCGGGGAGCGGGACGGCCTGGATGAACAGAGCAGCTACGACCTGACGGAGGCGGGGCTGATGCACATCACCGCCGTGTCCGGCCTCCACTGCGGATTCCTGATTCTGCTGCTGGGCGCACTGGTATTCCGGCGGCAGAGGCTGACGGCGTTGGTGGCCTATCCAGTGCTGCTGTTGTACATGACAATGGCGGGAGGCACGCCGTCGGTGGTCCGCGCCTGTGTGATGGTAGGGCTCTCCCTGCTGGCTCCGCTGCTGGGGCGGGAGGGGGATACGCCGACCTCCTTCTCGGCGGCGCTGCTGTTGATTTTGCTGGTAAACCCCTTCGCAGCGGCGTCAGTGAGCTTACAGCTCTCCTTTGCCGCAGTGGCGGGCCTGCTTCTGCTGGGACCAAAGCTGTACGCCGCCTTGGATGCCCACCGGCCCGGCAATCTGGGCAGGCCGGGAAGGCGGGTATGGCAGTTCCTGGTGGGAACTACCTCGGCAAGCTTGGGCGTGATGGCTCTGACCGCGCCGCTGGGCGCGGCGTACTTCGGTACGCTGTCCCTGGTCTCGCCAGTGGCCAACCTGTTGGTGCTTTGGATGCTGCCGTTCCTCTTTGCCCTGGCATTGGTGGGGACAATCATCTGTACGCTATTTCCTGTCCTGCTGCCGCTGGCATGGGTCACAGAGCAGGGCGCCCGGTATGTGCTCTGGGTGGCGGGACTGCTGGCAAAGATCCCCGGCCACAGCGTCCATTTCTCCGGGCCCATGGCTGTAATGTGGCTGCTGCTGGTATACACGATGCTGGGCATCTGCGCCCTCTCCAGGGACCGGCGGAGGAAATATGTGTTTGCCGGCCTGCTGTCTGTGCTGTGCTTGATCGCCGTGCGGGCCCTCCCGGCCCAGGTTATGGCAGGGGAGCGCCTGGTGGCCGCAGTTGTGGACGTGGGACAGGGGGCGGCGGCCTTGCTCCACTCCGGGGGACGCACTGCCCTGGTGGACTGCGGCAGCCTGAACGGCGCGTCCGCAGCGGGCGCCGCTGTCGCCAACGTGATGGAGGCCTGCGGCTGGCAGAAGCTGGACCATGTGGTGCTGACCCACTACCACGAGGACCATGCAGGCGGCTTGGCCGCCCTGCTGGCGCGGGTGGAGGTGGACGAGCTCCTGCTGCCGCAGCTGCTGGACAATGAGGGGCAGGCGGATCTCCAGCGGGAGGTTCTGCGCTTGGCGGAACGCTGCGGGGTCCAAGTGCGCTATGTGGATGGGCCAGTCCGGCCGGCATTGGGTCAGGCGGAGCTGACGGTATTCCCGCCGGTGGCGGAGGGGAATGTCAACGAGGAGGGCCTGACGGTCCTCTGCACTGCCGGGGATTTCGACCTGCTGATTACCGGGGACATGAATGCCGCCGCAGAGCGCAGCCTGGTGGAGGCATATCCCCTGCCGGATATTGAGGTGCTGCTGGCCGGCCACCATGGGAGCAAGTATTCCACCAGCGAGGAGCTGCTCTCAGCGGTGACGCCGGAGGTGGGCGTGATCAGCGTAGGAGAAAACCGCTTCGGCCATCCCACCCAGGAGGCCATGGGCCGCATGGCGGCGGCAGGGATGGACCTCTACCGCACGGACTGGCAGGGGACGGTCATCATCCGCATCCACTGACGCGGGCAGCGTGACATCATCAGGAGGATCAAAGGGCTATGGCAGTCAAGAAGAAAACCGGCGGCAACGCCGCTTATAAGCAGCTCAAGGCCGATCTGGCAGCAGGGACGCTGGGGCCGCTCTACCTCTTCCAGGGAGAGGAGAGCTATCTGCGGGAATATTGCCTGACGGAGATGAGGAAACAGCTGGTTCCCGCCGGGTTTGAGGCGTTCAATTACCACAAGCTGGAGGGCAAGGGGCTGACAGCCCAGGCGTTGACGGATACCGTGGAGGCCATGCCCATGATGGCGGAGCGGACCATGGTGCAGGTGGTGGACTGGGACGTGTACAAGCTCCCTGAGGAGCAGCGCAGCGGCCTGATCTCCCTGCTGGAGGATTTCCCCTCCTATTGCTGTCTGGTGCTGGTGTACGACCAGCTCCCCTACAAGCCCAACCGGACATATAAGAAGCTGTACGCCGCCCTGGACAAGCATGTGCAGCAGGTGGACTTTGAGGAACAGAGCCAGTCCGAGATCCTCAAGTGGGTGGCCCGCCGGTTCCGGGCAGCGGGCCACAGCATTGACGCGCCTACGGCGGAGCATTTGCTGTTTACCTGCGGGCGGCTGATGAACGGCCTGATCCCGGAGATTGGGAAGATTGCCGCCTACGCCAGGGATGAGCGCATCACACGGGCGGATATCGACGCGGTAGCTGCGCCGGTGCTGGAGGCCCAGGTCTTCGACATGACCAAGGCGGTGGCCAAGGGCAGCTTTGACCGGGCAGCGGAGGTGCTGGGCTCGCTGCTGCAATTGCAGGAGGAGCCGTTTATGCTGCTGGCCCTCATGGGCCGGGAGCTGCGGATGCTCTACACTGCCCGCATCGCCCTGGACGAGGGGCGGGACCAGTTCTGGCTGATGGAGCAGTGGAACATGCGCTCCAACTACCAGGCCGGGCTGCTGCTGGAAAACGCCCGGCGGGTGACGCGCCCCTGGTGTGCGGACGCTGTCCGGCGCTGCTGTGAGCTGGATGTGCGGATGAAGAGCGTAAGCGGCGTGGATGGGGCCGGGGAGCTGAAGCTTCTGCTGATGGAGCTGGCCCAAGGGGCGCGGCGATGAGGCGGATACGGGAGGTCGTGGTGGTGGAGGGCCGCTACGACAAGAACGCCCTGCGGCAGGTGGTGGATGCCACCGTGGTGGAGACGCGGGGCTTCGGCGTGTTCAACGACAAGGAGCGGCTGGCCCTGCTGCGCCGCTTGGCAGCCCGGCGGGGGCTGATCCTGCTGACCGACAGCGACGGGGCGGGCTTCGTCATCCGCAATTTCCTCAAGGGAGCCATCCCCAAAAGCCAGCTGAAGCAGGCATATATCCCCGATATCTACGGCAAGGAGCGGCGCAAAGCCGCCCCCGGCCGGGAGGGCAAGCTGGGGGTGGAGGGGATGCCGCCCCAGATACTGCTCCAGGCCCTGGAGCGGGCCGGGGCCACCTTCGAGGACGGGGACACAAGCGGGGAGCGGCCGCCCATCACAAAGGCGGATTTCTACGAGCTGGGGCTGACTGGCCATCCGGAGAGCGGAGCCCGGCGTGCGCGCCTGTTGGCGCGGCTTGGCCTGCCGGAGCGGATGACCTGCAGCGCCATGCTGGAGGCGGTGAATATTGTCTCATCCCTGGATGAGCTGCGCGCCTTGCTGGATTGACGCAGAGCTAACGCGGGGAGCGGCAGGACCATCTATTCAGCGGCTATCCTAATGGCGGTCTACCAAGTCTGGCCTTCGATGACGGCTGTTAAGGGTGCTCCTTAAAAAAATAGGGACATAGGGCAGCTTTGCCCTATGTCCCTATCCACGCTAAGACAAGCTATGCTCTCCGGCTTCGATGCCGCCTGTCCCGCTTGCGATAAACATCGCGTCCCCGAAGGAGAAGAACCGGTACCGCTCCCGCACAGCCTCCTGGTAGGCGGCCAGCACATGCTCCCGGCCCGCCAGGGCGGAGACCAGCATCAGCAGGGTGCTCTCGGGCAGGTGGAAATTTGTTACCAGCGCGTCCATCACCTTGAACCGGTAGCCGGGGTAGATGAAAATCTTTGTCCAACCGGATTTTGCCTCCATATGCCCATCCTCCCCGGCCCAGCTCTCCAGGGTACGGCAGGAGGTGGTGCCCACACAGATCACCCGCCCGCCGCCGGCCTTGGTGCGGTTGATCAGGGCCGCCGTTTCCGCGGGGATCTCGCAGTACTCGCTGTGCATGTCGTGGTCTGTGATCTCATCCTCCTTCACCGGGCGGAAGGTCCCCAGCCCTACATGCAAGGTGACATAGCCGATCTCCACACCCATGGCCTGGATCTGCTCCATCAGCTCATGGGTGAAATGGAGGCCCGCCGTAGGGGCGGCGGCGGAGCCGCTGACACGGGAGTATACCGTCTGGTACCGCTCCCGGTCCTCCAGCTCCGCCTTGATATAGGGGGGAAGGGGCATCCGGCCCAGCCGCTCCAGTACCTCCAGGAAAATCCCCTCGTAAAAGAAGCGCACCAGCCGTCCGCCGCCCTCGGTTTCGCCGGTGATCTCCGCCGTCAGCTCCCCGGCCCCACCGAAGGAGACCCGCGCACCTGGGCGCAGCCTCCGCCCCGGGCGGACCAGGCACTCCCACACGCCCTCCCCACGGTCGGTGAGCAGCAGGACCTCGCAGGCCCCGCCCTGGGTTCCATCAGGCCGGACCCGGCTGCCCAACAGACGGGCGGGCAGTACCCGGGAGTCGTTCATAATCAGGCAGTCGCCGGGCCGCAGCAGCTCCGGCAGCTGGTAGAACCGGCGGTGCGTATACGCGCCGGTCTCCTTGTCCAGTACCAGCAGGCGGGATGCGTCCCGCTGCTCAATGGGCGTCTGGGCGATCAGCTCGGGGGGAAGATCAAAGTAAAAATCATGTGTTTTCAAGCGTTTATCCGACCCTTTCCAGTGTAATCCCGGTAAAATAGAAGCGCAGGATGTCCTCGTGGGAATATCCCATCTCCGCCATGGCCTTGGCCCCGTACTGGCTCATGCCCACTCCGTGGCCGTGGCCGCTGCCGGTGATGGTGATGCCCTTCCCGCTGCCAGCGGGGGCGGCGGGCGTCTGGAGCAGCGACGTGCCGGAGGCGGTGGCAACGTAGGTTTCCCCACCTGAATAGGCCGCCACATCCCCCTTGCCGGAGATGGTGTAGGCCCCGCCCAGGCTGGAGAGCGTCCCATTGGCGTTGTTGACATACCAGCTCCCCCCGCCGCCACCGCCGGAGATGGTAAAGCGCATACTCCGGGTGGACAGCGCCGAACGGCAGTCCTCTTTAGAGATCACCAGGGTTTTACCGGAGGTGTCCCGGAAGGTGATCTCCAGGACATTCCCGGTGGGGGTGGTCCGGGAGACATAGGCGCTGTTGACAGTGCCGATGGAATAGCCCTTGCTCTTGAGCATACTGGTCAGCTGGCTGTAGGTATATTGGAGCGTGTATGTATAATCCGGGATGGTAATCATCCCCTCGTAGGGGTCCTCCTTCCCCACCAGATAGGGCAGGGCGTTGGTCCACACGTTCTCCGAGCTCTCCGACGCGCCGCCGTTGCAGGAGTAGTAGTAGGTTTCCGCATACTTCCCGCCGTAGGCGGCTACGATCCCCGCCGTCTCATCCACCGCCTGGTCCGTCAGGGCGCTGGCCTGGTTGGCCCCCTGGTAAACCTGGCAGTCTGTGGTGTTGCATACGTCAAAGCGGTAGCTGTCATAGTGCCGGGTCTGGAGCAGCGCATAGGTCCGGGCGCAGACCGCCTGGGCCTTCAGCGCCTCCAGGGGCCAGGTGGGGCTCATCTCATAGGGCAGTACGCCCTTGATGTAGTCGTCCAGCCCCACCACATTGATCACATTGAGGTTGCCGCCCGTGCTGCGCCGGTACTCGAACCCGCCGTACCACTTGTAGCCCTTAAACCAGGTGAGGGCCTTGCCGGCCCCGCCGTCCGGCAGGATGCCCAGGCTTTTTGCGCCGGAGCAGTCGAAGGCAAAGAGGACCCGGTCGGTGGCGGTCTCCGTAACCGTCACGCCCGTGGCGCTGGGGGCGGCTACGGACCCGGCAAACTGCCGTTTCCCTCCGCCCCGGTCCTGCCAGCTGAAGGTGGCGTAGGTCGCAGCGGCGGACTCCGCCTCCTCCCGGGCGGTGAAGCTGCCCACCCGGACCCGGTGCTGGTTGTTGACAAAGGCGGGGAAAGCATCCTGGAACTGGGCGGCCACGTAGGCGGCGTCGTCAAAGGAGGGGAAAACGTCGTCCAGCTGGACATGGTAGCCGCCGGCTACGCCGTCCACTTTGCCGGGGCGGCTGCCGTAGTAGGCCCCGCCGCTGATGTAGATGGTCCCGCTGGCTGTCATGGAGATCTTCTCGTCCTCCAGATAGCCGATCTCGTTGAACGCCCGGCTGTTCTCATCAAACCAGCCCAGATGGTAGCCTGCGCCCTGGTAATTTTGCAGGTTGGCAGAATAGAGGGCCCCGCTGCCGTAGAACAGGCCTACCTTTATTGTGTCCTCTGCGGCGAGGGCATAAACAGTCAAGGTGGCCGCGGTCAGCATACAGAGGAACAGGGTACGCAAAAACTTCTTCATGGAACCTCCTGGAGGGGATAAAATAGTTGACATGGTCAGAAAAATATGATATGAAAATACGGGAATTCGCTCTCATCAACGAGCTGTTCACATACAGTATACATGGGGCCGGGGAAGATTTCAAGCCAAGATTCGACAGTTTTCCCCTCCCCTGCCCATCCAATTTTTGCAGGAGGTACCAACATGAGGAAAGAATATCGCGTCGGGATCATCGGGGGCACTGGTATGGTGGGCCAGCGATTCGTCACACTGATGGAAAACCATCCCTGGTTCCGGCTGACAGCCATTGCCGCCAGCGCCCGCAGCGCAGGCCGGACCTACAGCGAGGCGGTGGAGGGCCGCTGGGCCATGACCACCCCCATCCCCCAGCAGGCAAAGGACCTGGTCGTCCTGGACGCCGAGGCGGACGCGGAGAAGCTGGCCGGGATGGTGGATTTCGTCTTCTGTGCGGTGGACATGAAGAAGGACGAGATCCGCGCCCTGGAGGAGCGTTACGCCAAGCTGGAGTGCCCCGTGGTTTCCAACAACAGCGCCAACCGCTGGACGGAGGATGTGCCCATGGTCGTGCCGGAGATCAACGCGGACCACATCCGGATCATCGAGCAGCAGCGCAAACGCCTGGGCACCAAGCGGGGGTTTGTGGCGGTGAAGTCCAACTGCTCCCTCCAGTCCTATGTCCCCGCCCTGCATCCTCTGCTGAAATACGGCCTGGAGCAGGCGTTGGTGTGTACCTATCAGGCGATCTCCGGTGCGGGCAAGACCTTTGAGCGTTGGCCGGAGATGGTGGACAACTGCATTCCCTACATCGGCGGCGAGGAGGAGAAGAGCGAGAAGGAGCCCATGAAGCTGTGGGCAAAGATTGAGGACGGCAAGTTTGCCCTGGCCACTGCCCCCGCCATCACGGCCCAGTGTTTCCGGGTGGCCTGCCAGGATGGCCACATGGCCGCCTGCTTTATGCGTTTCCGGGAGGGCTGCAAGCCTACCATGGAGCAGATCAAGGCAGATTGGGCCAATTTTTCCGGCCGGGCCCAGGAGCTTGCGCTCCCCTCTGCCCCCAAGCAGTTCCTCCACTACTTTGAGGAGCCGGACCGACCCCAGACCCGTCTGGACCGGATGCTGGAGAACGGCATGGCGGTGTCTATCGGCCGCCTGCGGCCCGACAGCCAGTACGATTACAAGTTCGTCTGCCTCAGCCACAACACCCTGCGCGGTGCGGCCGGCGGCTCGGTGCTCCTGGCGGAGCTGCTGTGTGCAGAAGGCTATATTTAATTTCCTGATCCCGACAATGTTTTTTATTGAGAGAGGCCCCCGGCGTCCAAGCCGGGGGCCTCTTTTATAGGGGCAAACAGCTGCGTTGCGGTGAAAAACTGCCCACAGCTTGCCCGGAATAGCAGTGGCGGGGGGCTGGGCGTTCTCCCAATGACCGCTATTCCAGATAATCTGACAGCCACGCATAAGCGGCAAGCTTTTCAGACTCTGGAGCCTCATTCAGGATCGCCGAGAGATCCTCATCAAAGGAATCTGCCTCATTTGCAATCCCCTCCGGGCGGCATGTGGCCCAGAGGGATGCAAAGAGCTGTGCGGTGCCCATATGGTCCTTCAAAATTTCAAAGATGGTGCAGATTACCTGCTCATCACAGATCAGCTCTCCATAAATACGCTCTGTTTCCGCGTCATCATTTTCTTCTGCTTTTTGCAGGAGGGGCTGGAAAGAGGATTCCCAGTAAAAGTCAAAGTATGCGTCTTCTTCAAAGCCAGCCATACAAAAATTGCGGAAAATCCAGATGGTTCCATAGATGCGGTTGTACACAGCGATTTTTTCTGCTGTAGAATTCCAAAGGGTCAGCCCCTTCTGGTCAAAAATGCGCCAAACCTGCTCAAACCACACCATTTCCTGCCCGTGGGCCCAAACGGTGCATTCCTGAAACAGCTCTTTTACATCTGTCCATAATAGCTTCATCTTTTTCTCACCTTTCGTTTTTGCCGGCTCTCGGCTTGAGCTGTTGTTCCATAAGCTGCTTTCCCCACTGGGAGGATGGCGTGATTGTTTCAGAGTCCGTGAGCTGTAACACAACGCGGCAGGCCGCTTCATAGCTCTCATAGCTTGGCAGCTCCCGGATCGCCGCCTGCTGCTGCCGCCGGCGGCGATTGAGCGAACCGCTATTCGGCTGGAGCAGGGCTGCAAATTTACCCGCTCTGCAGAGCTGAAGCCATTCGGAAATGAGCGTGCGTGCATTCCCGGCCAGTTCCTGATGGGCTTGGTTTTTGGCGTCAAAATACGGGGTTATTTTATATGGGAGCTTGTGAATATGCCGTTCCCCAAACCCGCCTTCCGGCTGGAAGTCCTTGATTGCGTCGGAAAGGGACGTGCTGTTGAGCAGCGCCGTGATATAAATAGCCTCATCCTCGCTGGCGGCGATGTGCCAGTACAGCGTCTGGTCGACCACAATGCGCGAACGATCCAAGCCGTCCAGCGGGAGATAGGCCGCGCAGGGGTTGGAGCCGCTCGCACTGGAAAGCACCAGCCAATCTCCTGCCGAGAAGTCCTGCTTTTCCAGCTTGCCATAGATGTTTATCGTGTTCAAATAAGATGGAAGATTCTGGCCTTGGCACTGCTCAAGCTGGTCAAAAGCATAGGCCGTGCTGGCGTTCATAAGGGCGCGTTCCATCGGGGTAATCACCTCCCAGCTGCCGGCCTCTTTTCTTCCAGGTAGGATCACCTTAGCGGGGGGCGCCAGGAAAAAGGGGGACAGGTGCTTGGAGATATAGGCGTCAAAGAGATACTCCTTGGAGAAGCCGGCTACACAGAGGTTGGCGCACCCCGCCTTTTTGCGGTCGCTGACAAGGTACCACAGCTCGTCTGTCTTTTGGATTTCGCTGATATCCCAATCCCCATCCGGCCGCCTCGTGAAGTTGTGGAACAGGTTTGTCCGCGGGAACAGGTCACACCCCTGCGTAAACGGGAGCGGGCCATCGTCGGGACGCTCCATCCTGGCAGCAGGCGCGTCCCGGTTGGTCCATGTGCTCATGGGGCCTTGCCTGCTGAGCACATAGGTACAGCTGCTGTACCTGCCCTCTTCCTCATAGACACGTCCCGGGAGCGAAGCCGGCGTTGCACGCGCACCCTTTGCGCCGGAGAGGACGATTGCCTTGTTTTTGAATGTATTTTTGGGAAGCTCCCACAGCCCTGTGAAGCGCATGGAAAGCGCCATCTCCGATATCCGGTAGCGTTCCCCCCTCAGCGGCTCATGATTCAAGCCGCTCAGAAGGCTCCCAGGCATGACAAAGCTCCAGTGGGCGCCCTCCTTCAGGTAGCGGTCTACTGCACTCAACAGGAAGATAGTGGAAAGCTCCATATGCGGGTGCGACGCGCCCGTTGGCTTGATCCCATATTTCCTGGCAATGGCCTGAAGGGACTGTTTGTAAGGGTTGTTGGCAAGCTTGCTCATTGCCATCCAGGGGGGGTTGGACACAATACAATTAAATTGATGCTTCGTCAACCCGGGCTTGTAGCTGTTGGAGATGATAAAACGCCATATGCCGTTTCGGCCCGTGCGCTGAAGCCGTTCCAGTTCAGGGATGAGCTGGCGGGCAGAGTCCATCAGCAGGGATCGCTCCGCATCCAAAACAGCGGTCCTGCTATCCTGTAGGACCGCGTCGGTAAATCGGGACAGGTCAGCGTCACTTAACACGGCTTCTGGCCCTGCGGCCCGGGCTATTGCTATATTATGGGCCTTGGACATGAACGAATGGAAGGTCCTGTCATAGGCGGGAGAGAACAAAAAGGCCGGGACCGACACGTCGTCGCCGCCAAAATGGAACACATAGGACTCGTCGGCCGCATCCGGCATCCTGCGGGTGATTGGTGTCACAACAAACAGGGAGTCGGCGTGGTAGATCGGGATCGTAATCGCTCCGTGGTGCTGGAAGAAGAGGTCCTTCATCGCGATGACCCAGTTGACCTTGGCCAGCATCACGGCAAGCGGGTCTATGTCAAAGCCCATCACGCAGGAGAAGATCAGAGCGTCCTTCTCGGCGGTATAGGACTCCGGCGTAATATGGTACTGCCGCCGGATCGCATAGACCGACTCGATCAGGAACACTCCGGAGCCGCAGCACATATCCAGAAGGCGGGGAGGCTCATCCCCAAGCAGCTCCAGCTGGTACTCAACGATCTCCCTGGCAATCCAGTGGGGGGTGAACTCCTGCCCCAGCATCAGCCGGTGCTCCCGATTGGCCAGCTGGGAGAGCAGCTGGCCGAAAATATCCCTGTCGATGGTGTGGGAGAAGTCGTAGGCGGTCAAACGGCGCTGCATATCGGAAACGAAGGCGACGATCCCCTCCACAAAGGGCTCATTGTTTAACCAGCCGAAATAATCATAGTCCACGAGGTTAAATAGGTTCTGGCTGGTGAAGTACTCGCCGTTCAGGATTTGCCTGATCTGCTGGCCGCTGCTGATCAGGGGCTCTCCGGCAAGTATATTCACACAGATCACCTTGGCTATGGTGACAAGGTAAAATTCATTGACATAGGTATCCTGTGAAAAAACGCCGTAGTCCGAAACGCCGAGATATGCGACAAAGTTCTGCCAGACCTGCTCAATCAGAGCGGCATAATCCGGCTTTTCCTCTATGGCATGGTGGACAACAGATTGAAAAACCGCTATGTTCTCGCGATAGAAGCTGCTGTCCATGCCGAAATCGCAGACCAAGGTCTTTGCATTCAGCAGGCGTGATTGCTCCCTCCCGAGGAAATCGTTAATAAACCGTTCAAAGCGGCTAAATTCTTCCGCTGTGTCCACAGAGAGATCGACAAATGCGGTTTGGGTAAGCTCGATATGCTCCGGCCCATACAGGCCGTCTGCCGGCGGCGCTCCCACAACCGTAATGGAATAGCCGTACCAGCGCACCGTGTCAGATAAAACCCCCAAAATTTCGTCCTGGGAAATCCCCATATTGCAGAGGGCGGCGCAATACTCTTTTACCTGATCGTACCCATCCTGGAAAATGTTGCGGCGGGTGAGGTTCCGTTCATATTCAATGGCCGTCTTACCCACAACAGCGTCCACAAAACCATCGCGCTTTCCGCAGCCGGTGGAAAAATGGACCCGCGCCTCGGTCCCCTCCATATGGGCCTGAATCCACCAGGGCGAGCCGGGGAAGATGCTGGAAAGGCGGGAGGACAGGAAGTGGCGCAGCCGGCCCTCGACATCGCCTGCCGCAATCATGGCTTGCGCCCGCAATGCAAACTCCCTTAATTGACGATGGTCTATCATAGTTTAGCACCCCTTTCGGACAGGCGGCGCAGGAGCAGGGCCCTCAGCTTCGCAAGGGTTTGCTCCGGCTCCTGGAACGGTTCGAGTACGGCAGCGTCAATTTCCGCTTGCAGGCTGCCGGACATCGCTTTTGTGGCAATTATTTTCCTGCCGCAGGCCGCAAGCCGTCCAAGCTGCCGCGGGGAAAATGCCGGGAATTGCAATTTGCAGATATGGCTGGTCTCCACCTTCAGCGCCCCGCCCCCCATAACGGTGCAGAGGCACTCCAGATAGCATTTGCTCCAGGTCGAATTGAGCAGGGCCAGGCAAGCCTCATCCTGTTCCGGGGCGTCCCCCCATAGGGTGACGAAGTTGGCGTCGACCACGATGGGCCGCTGCGCACTCTGGGGGATATACAGGCAATTCGTACTCGCAGCGTTGACACGGTTAATACACATAGCCGGGAGATGCCGCTTGGACAGCGGCGGCAGCATATACCAAAACCGCAGGTACCCATTGCTGTCTTTTTTCTCGTTGGGAGCTACTGCGCTGTATTCCCGGAAGGCGGCCCCGCGGGGATTCCGGTACAGCTCCGCGGCGGTGATATAATCGGAAAGCGATGGGCCGAGCGGCTGATATCCCCCGCTGAGCGCACTGCTGCACAATTTCAAATCTTCTGGCCTGGCTTCACCCTCTATGTACAGAAGCCCTGTTTTCAGGTTGTCGTAGGCGATCACAAGGCCCTCCGCCTCGCCCCTGTTCTGAAGCGTCCTGACGAGGCTCCGGTGGGGGACCGTCAAGGGATGCTGATACCACGGTTTGCTGTGCGCCGTATAGCAGCCGTCCGCCTCGTCCGCGATTGCCACATAGAAAAATTCATTCGCACCGGTCCGCAGCCCCTGCCCGCAGTGAATCCCCAGGTCCGCAAGCGTGATAAAGGAGGCGGCCTGTTCAGCAGCAAACACAGGCAGCAGCTCAATCGGGTGGCCGCTGTCGGAGGAAATCAAGTCTTTGTCCTCCGGCGCGGCCCATTTTTTGGCTGCTTGACCGGACAGCATATACGGGAATAAATCAAGGGTTTTCTTTATACTCATTGTAAACCCGGGGCCGGATAGTTCCAGGCGGGACTGGAGGATTTTAGCGAGCGCCTCGGGACCGGTAGCCGCATCATATTCGAGGCTGTCAACCAAAGAGCCTGCCCCCATCGCCTCTGCGCTCAAATCCATGCAGAGGGTCTCCTTTGCCGGGAGGTCCCTGAGCGGCGCGGTCCTCCGCCGTTTGGCCACCAGCAGGCAGGTCCGCACCAATGCATTGTCAAACCAGGAGGTGCTTACGTCCTTCACAATGGTGAGCACATCAAAGCTCTTGGCCAGCAGATATTGGATTGGCTTGGCATACTCCCGGCTCAGCCATGTATCCGGGACTACAATAGCCAGATAGCCGCCTGTTTTGACAAGGGCGGCGCATAGGAGCCAAGAGGGGACCGCGAGATCGGACAGCCCCGAATAGCCATCTGTAAGCCGCAGGAGCATAGCCTTGTCGGCGGCGTCCAAGTACGGGAGCTGCTTCAGCCGCGTATGCAGCCTGTTTCGCACGGATACCCTGTCGTCCTTTTGCTGGAGCTGGTAGCGTACATAGGGCGGGTTGGCAATGACCAGATCCCACCCGTTTTCCGTGAGGATCGATTCACAGGAGAAGGCGTCTGCGTGCTCAATCCGGCAGCCTGGAAGGTTTTCGGCGCACTGCTCCGCTACAGGCCCGTCTATCTCCACGCCCAAAAACCTTGCGCCTGGAGCGGCCCTGCGCCGGGCAGCACACAAAAGGTCGCCGATTCCGGCCATAGGATCGACAGCTGAGGTGATCCCGGCGTCCTGCGGCAAAAGGGACACCAGCAAATTGCCCACCTTTTCCCCGGAAAAATACTGCCCAAGCCGTTTTTGATGGTCAGTTGAGGGTTTCTTTTTTATCATGCGAGGCTCCCTCTTTGCGCTTGAAAGTAGTCATATACCTGCTTGGCGTCCATTGAAATCACAGCCCCCAGCTCCAGGCAGGTATTCACATACAGGGAATAGCAGCGCCTCATATCAAAGGAAGGGTCGCTGGTATTTTTTTGGATGAGCTGGTTCAGGATGTCGCGGTCATTCAAGCTGCAGCACTGGGCGGCCGCCCCCTTTTGCAGCAGGAAGAGCGGGTCGCACTGGACAGAGCCTTCCGATACCACCTGCTTAAAGCTGGACTGTGTTTTATCCAAGATGTTTGTCAGCACAATCTGGAAATTTGCCGCATTGACGGCGCCCTTAAACGCCTTCCACACCGCAGCCTTGGCGGCGTGAAACACGACAGAGGCGTACCGCGTTGGCTTCAAGACCCGATATACTTCCTGGAATACCTGCGCCAGCATCTCCTGGTAGGCGAAGACATCCCTGTGCTGCGAGTCGCTGATGATAACCTCCATTGACCTGTCGGTGGTTCGGCTGAGCCATAATTCATTGATCTGGTTGACCTCTGCGTAGGGGATAAAATCTCCGAAGGGCGGATCTGTAAACACGAAGTCAACGCTGTTGTCCGGCTCGGCCATGTGTGCGCTAGTCGTATTGTGTATGGTCACAGTGCCGGTACACGCCTCCAGAAGTCCATAGGCCTTCGCAAAGAGCTTTGCCTTGCGCTGCAGCCCCAGGAGGATATTTTTCTCGACAGGGGCCTTGCTGATATAGAGCACGCCGCTCTGGGCGCCGGTCAGGACAAAATCGTGGGTGTTCTTCTTTGCCACCACCCGTGTCATAAGCGTGCAATGGGTTGCATTGTAGCTCAGGAGCAGCAGCTTCAGGGCGTCAGCCTGCCGGTCAGGGAAGCTGCCGGCCAGCTGCCACAGTTTGGACATCACGATATAATTTCTGTCCGTATAGAAATGGTGGAGGTGCGTGATGCCATAATGGTACCCTGCGCGGTGCAGGTCCCCCCATTGGATCTCCTTTGCGGGGCCCTCCATAGGTGTGCGGGCATAAAAATCCTGCAAGGACTGCATATCCTCCCCGGTGGCGCGGCGGTCCCATTTCTTATCGCCGGTTGCGCCATATATCCAGGACAGGACCCGCTTTTTCCGCTGGATTGTCCGATGCAGCAGCGTGTCCCAGTGATCCTCGGTGACAAACGGCATATCGTCCACCTGGCAGGCCTGGCGGCAATGCGGGCAAATGATTCTCTTATGAAACGCGGCGGGATCGCGGGACATGGCATAATCAAAGTAAGGGACCTCGCCCCCGCAGCCGGGGCAGCTGAGGAGCTCGGACCAGATCGCATAGCGGAGGATACCCGTCTGCCCGTCGGGACCGGCAGCAGCATAGGCGGCCCCGACCAGTTCGCTGGCCCTGCTGATGAAGCGGTCAACAGCGGTTTGGTAGTCCCTCTCCGAAAGCCTGTTTAAGAGGGTTTTCGTGGCAAAGGAGGCATAGGTCCCAATTTCATACAGCGTGGCATTTCTGGCTCCCCACACAGGCCGCACGCCCAACCGTTTGGTGGCATGCAGCATCTGCTCAGTGGGGTGTTCGCACAACAGGGCGGCCATCCCGGTGCTGCCGCTTCCGGCAAATGCATCCAATACGGTATCCCCGGGATTCGTGGAGCAGGCGATATATACGGCAATGGCCTCCGGTGATATTTTCGTTGGGTAGGGGAAGGTGTTATACAGAACCCCAGACCGGGAGGATTGCAGAGGCTTTGAATATAAAAGTTTGAGATCTTGCATAATGTCAATCCTCTGAACGTGTAATACGGCGGTAATGATTTTATTGTTATTATACCTGATGCAGCCTATAAAAGCAAGGAGCGATATCCTTCCCCTTTCGGACATGGTTTTGCCCTGCTTTTCAATGCTTTTTCAGCGGTGGGGCGGAATGGCCTGGGCAGTGCAGCCAATCGGATGTCCGCCGCCCGGATGCCGCTGGGACGGGCCAACCAATAGAAGCTTTCTATGGATCGCCTCTTGCAGTCCGCCGGTTCCTGCGGTACAATAGGGGGCAAGTTCAATCGCCGGGCCGGCGGCCCGGAAGGAGGCGCTATGGATATTCCTGCGATCATCTCGAGCATGTCCCTGCCTGACAAGGTGCAGCTATGTACCGGTGCGGATTTCTGGCATACCCGTGCCATGCCGCGCTACGGCATCCCGGCCTTTCTGATGGCCGACGGCCCCCATGGCCTGCGCTGTCAGGAGAATTCCAACGGCAGTGCGGTCCACAGCTCCCGGCCTGCCACCTGTTTCCCCGCCGCTGTGACAGCTGGCGCAGCCTGGGACACCGCGTTGTATGCTGCGGAGGGGGAGGCCATCGGGCGGGAGGCCGCCGCCGCAGGCGTGGCCCTCGTGCTGGGGCCCGGATGCAACATCAAGCGCGGGCCCCTGTGCGGCCGGAATTTTGAGTACCTGTCAGAGGACCCCTTCCTGTCCGGCAGGCTGTCCGCCGCCTTTGTAAAGGGCCAGCAGGGGGCGGGGGTGTCCTCCTGCCTGAAGCACTTTGCCGCCAACAGCCAGGAATTCAAGCGTCAGAATGGCGACAGCCGGATTGACCAGCGGGCGCTGCGGGAGATCTACCTCACCGCTTTTGAGATGGCGGTGAAGGAGGCCCAGCCCGGCGCGGTTATGTGTGCCTACAATAAGCTCAACGGCGTCCATTGCAGCGACAGCCGCCCCCTGCTTGACAGCATCCTGCGGGCGGAGTGGGGGTTTGACGGCATGGTAGTCACCGACTGGGGCGCGCTCAACGACCGGGTTGCGGCATTCCGGGCCGGGTGCGACCTGAATATGCCCGGCGGCTCCCACTTTATGGAGCGGGCGGCTGTGGAGGCGGTCCGTTCCGGGCAGCTGGAGGAGGCGGCTGTAGACGCCAGCGTATCGCGTATCCTGCGCCTTGCCCTGCGCCCCGCGCCTACCGGCGGCTTCGACTGGGAGGCCCATGACCAGCTGGCCTGCCAAGTGGCAGAGCGGGGTGCGGTGCTGCTGAAAAACGAGGGGGGCCTGCTCCCGGTCCCGGCGTCGGATTTGGTACTCATTGGCTACATGGCGGAGCATCCACGCTACCAGGGCACGGGCAGCAGCCACATCAACCCCGCCCGGCTGACCAGTCTGGTCCAGGCCCTGCCGGAGGCCCCGTACATCCCCTGCTGCGCCAGCGGCGGCGAGGCGTCCCCGGAGGAGCTGCGCCGGGCTGCGGAGGGGGCAGGCCGGGCGCGGGTGGCCGTGGTGGTGGCCGGCCTGCCGGAGCTGTACGAGTCCGAGGGCCTGGACCGGGAGGGGCTGGCGATGCCGGAGGGCCATGTGCGCATGATCGAGGCCGTGGCCGCTGCGAACCCCAACACGGTGGTAGTCCTGCTGGGGGGCGGCCCC
>JAAWKB010000044.1 GCA_022797115.1 Oscillospiraceae bacterium | reverse complement strand
AGCTGTCAACTACATGGCTCTGCTTCAGTTTGCCTGCGCTGTTATTGTCTGGCGTAAACTCATTCGCATTCATCGCTAATTTCGGGATAGGCTCTAAATACTTTATTTTCGGCATGTGCAAAGAGGATGGAACAAAACAATAACACCCGGATGGGATGGCCGCATCCTGGTGTTAAGGTTCGTGATCTACAGTATTTACATGCCCGATAGTACCTGTGCGCGAGCGAATCCACCTGTTATCCCCCTCAGCCAGCCGCAAAGATACATGCGGGAGGTGATCCGGTGGAGCGCAGCGTCTGCATGTATAGTAAAGTATACGCTTAACACCCCTGTGTGTTGGAGCTGATCCTATTATATCGCTCCAGCGGAAAATGTAAAGGAAAAAGGAGAAAATTATGGACGCAACGACAAAAAAGGTCCCATCGGTGGGATATGCCGCATTAATGATGATCTCGTTTGCGGCATTCCTCATTATCGGATTGCTGGTATTCGGCGCACCTCTGCAAACCGTGGTCTTTCTCGCGTGGCTGTTGATGAACGCGCTGTCCCTGCCGCTGGGGTACACCTATCGCGACCTGGAGAAAATTGGCCTGGACGCAGTCCGCGGCAGCCTGCCGCCCGTTGTTATTATGCTGGGCGTTGGGGCATTGATCAGTGTGTATATTGCTGCCGGTACAGTACCAACCATCATTTTTTACGGGTTAAAGATCATCAACGTTAAATTCTTCCTGGTAACTGCCCTGCTGCTCTGCGCCATCGTCTCTCTGTTCACCGGTACCTCCTGGGGGACAATGGGCACGGTAGGAATCGCCCTTTTAGGCGTGGGGACCGGGCTGGGCATACCGGTCGGGATGACGGCAGGAGCGATTATCAGCGGCTCCTGGTTTGGCGACAAGCTTTCCCCGCTGTCCGACACCACCAATTTCGCCGCCGCCGTCATGGGGATTGACGTTGTCAAGCACGCAACGCATATGTGTTATACCACGATTCCGGCGCTGGTGGCCTCGGCGGTGGTATTCCTTTTCCTGGGGAATAGTGTTGCCCAAACACAGGGCGTGAGCCTGGAAGGGATCGAGGAAATCTCCACCGCGCTCCAGGCAAATTTCAAGGTTGGCCTGATCCCGCTGATTCCTATGGCCGTCGTGATTATCATGCTGCTGATGCAGCGCGCACCGGCGCAGTCGATCCTGATCGGTGTTGTGACAGCCATCTTTATCGCCGTCCTTTACCAGGGCGAGGATGCGGGCTTTGTGTTGAAGGCATTCTACAGCGGCTATAACAAGACCTTCGACCAGCCGTTTTTGACAACGCTCTTGAACCGGGGCGGAATGACCTGTATGAATCCGACGATCCAGGCGCTGATCTTTACGACAGGGATTGGCGGCATGATCCGGGAGATGGGATTGGTCAAGATCCTGTTTACCACAATTGCCGGGAAGATCAAATCTACCCTGGGCCTGGTGGCAACTTCTATGTGCATCAGTTATGCGTCTGTCGCCGCTACCGGTTCCCATATGTTCGCGGCGATCATGGTGCAGTCCACCATGCTGGACCTGTTCAAGGCCAAGGGCCTGAAGCCGGAAAATGTGTCGCGTATCTGTGAGGACTGCGGCACCATCGGCGTGACGCTGATTCCCTATGGCGTGACGGCGACATTTATCATTTCCACATTGGGCGTTTCGTTTGCGGAATACGTCCCCTATGCGGTATTCTGTTTCTTCTGCCCGCTGATGTCTCTGATCTGCGGCGCGACCGGCTTCGGCATGGCCAGGTATAAGGAAGGGGAGGCTGTCGAATGAGCGTCTTAGTCAGCACATATCGCGGGGAGGTCCTCGACCTCTTCACCACAGGAACCATTGCCGTTTCGGACGCGGCCGGTAAACTGCTCTATTCCATCGGGGATACCTCCAAGATTGCCTTTGCCCGTTCCTCTGCAAAGCTGATGCAGGCCATGGTTCCCATCTATACGGGGGCGAGCGGCCACTATGGTTTCACGGAGCGGGAAGTGGCCCAGATCTGCGCCTCCCATTCCGGCGAGGCCGTCCATGTGGAGACGATCCGCGGCATTTTTCAGAAGATCGGATTGGATGAGAGCTATTTGCAGTGTGGGACGCACTACCCCTTCAAGGAGGATGTCGCCCAGAGCATGAAGGACCGGGGGGAACCGGCCCTTCCGATCCACAACAATTGCAGCGGAAAACATGCGGGGATGCTGGCCTGCGCACAGTTCCTGGGGGAGGATCTGGACAGCTATTACCGGCTGGAGCATCCCCACCAGCAGCGCATTATCGACACAATTGCCGATATCTGCGGCTATGCGCGGGACAAGATCCAGCTGGGGCTGGATGGCTGCGGCGTCCCGGTCCATGCGATGCCGGTGGAGCGGTTCGCGTATGGCTTTGCAAGATTGTGCCGGCCGGAAAGCCTCCCGGAAAAATATCAGGACGCTGCGGCGCAGGTGGTAACTGCCGTGATGAACAATCCCATCATCTCGTCAGGCTCAGACCGGATCGACTACAAAATTATGAGCCGGTATCCGGGCGAGGTTGTGGTGAAATCCGGTGCGGACGGCTATTTCGCCGGCGGGCTGCCCAAACAGGGGATCGGGTTCGCGCTCAAGACGGACGACGGGAATGCTGCGCTGCGTAATATCGTCTTGATCGAGCTGCTGCATCAAATCGGTGTGATTCCCGAGGCGGACCTGCCCTACTTTGCCCCGGAGCACAAGGTGTTCCATTACAATCATAAGGGGGAGCTCGCCAGCGAGAGCCGGGCGGTATTCCAGCTGGAACGGCATTGACGCCGCAAAGGCTCTATGGCCCTGATGGGTTTCCTCTCACAGAGAAAATGCCTGAAACCGTGAGGTTTCAGGCATTTTCAGCAAATATGCGGGTTATTTCTTGGCCCGGTACAGGAAGGTAACGACCTGGCCCCGTGTGCAGACGCCGTCCGGACTGAAGGTATTTTCTCCGGTGCCGGAGGTGATGCCCTGCTGGGCGACCCAGGCTACCGCCTGGGAATAGGCGGCGTCCTTCGGCACATCCGTAAAGGCGCTGCTGTCCGCAACAGCCGGCGAACCGGCGTTTTTATAGAGGAAGACCGCGAATTGGCTTCTGGTGGTCGCGTCGTCCGGGTGGAAGGCGGTACCGGAGACGATCCCCTGTTCCGCAGCCCACAGCAGCGCGTCGCAGTAGTACGCAGTTTCCTTGACGTCTGTGAAGGGGTTGTTTTTGCTCTTGGGTGCGATGGAGCCATTTGCCCGCCACAGGAGCGTGATGGTCTGGGCGCGGGTACAGTTCTGGTCGGGGCTGAAGGTGGTCTCCGTGGTGCCGGAGGCGATTCCCTCCTGTACCGCCCACTGGACTGCGTCGTAATAATACGCACCGGGCTGCACATCGGAGAACTGCACCGTCTTCTTGGGTGTTTCCACATGCGGCGCCGGGGTGGTGCGCACGGGGGCGCTGGCGGCGGATACGGGAGCGGATGCCGTGGCGGCAGCCGGCTTGGGCGCAGCCGGCTCACTGGCGGCGGGCTGTTCAGATGATGCGCCCTTTATGAGTGCGCTCAATTCCGCCGTCACCTTCGTGACAGCGTCTGCGGAAATGTCCCCGCTCTCCAGGAGCGTCTGCGCTTTCTGGATGCAGGCATCAAGGGCCGCATTTTTATTGGGACGAGAGTTCACCAGCTGCTTGGCCTCTTCCAGCAGCTTGCGCAGGATGGCGATTACCTGCTCCGGAGCTTTTTCCGGCAAGTCCGCCAGGTTTTCCACCGTTTTAACGCCCTGGAGCACGCTTTTGGCGACATCGCCGGCGCTGCCGCCCAGTTTTTCCGCTTTCTCCAGCCCCTGGATTGCATCCTTTGCCAGTTTCCCGGCATCGAAATTGAACATTGTTTTTATCCGCCTTTCTTAAAAATATAGGAAATAGAATACAGTATTTTATGGTTTAGTTAGTATACCATACTTCTCCAGCTGTGTCGAGAGTCAATGCCTCCGGAGAAAAATCTTGTTCAACAGATGGGAGCCCTGATGATTCCCTGGAGCTGATGGTTGCATATACCTGAAAATTAGGATATCATAATGCAAAAAGGGACAGACAAAGGAGTGACGAAAAATGAACCTGTTTCAATGGTTAAAAGGCGGGGGAGCCGCCACCATACCGGTCCAGGATGATCCCAGCGCGCCAGTGGTCCGCAGACGCTACCGGTTTTCCGGCTTGGTCCAAGGCGTTGGGTTCCGCTGGGAGGCGAAAAGGCTGGCAAAGCAGTGGAAACTGACCGGCTGGGTCCGAAACGAGGGCGATGGCAGTGTCATCATGGAGGTTGAGGGCAGGGCGAACAATATGGAGGCATTGGTCCGGACGATGCAGAAGGTTCCCCGCTTTGATATAACGGCTATAGAAACCGAGGATTTACCCTGTTCCGGGGAGGAAACCGCTTTCGAGGTGCTATACGAGTAGTCCGCCACAGGATGAACCGCACATCCGACGGCGGCTCCTGTTGGCAAATGAAAAACCTGCAAGAGAAATTGAGGTTCTCTTGCAGGTTCTCGTTTGCCATTTTTATTGAGGAGGCGGCAGATTGTCGCTTTTAGAGGTCCCGGCTGAGGCTGCCAGGGGACGGCTTTTAGCAGTGACCGCGATGATGGCCGCCGCCGTGATGACCACCGTAGTAACCGGTGCTGCCGGAGGTGGTGGCGCTGCTGCTGTCGCTGACAACGGTAGCGTTGCTGACAACAGTGGCCGCAGGCAGGCAGTTGACATTGCAAACGCCGTCCGCATGGTAGGTCCCACAGTAGGTTACGCCGTCATGGAGATGGCGGCCGGCAATGGTGCAGCCATCCACGGTGCAGGCCGGGCTGGCGGCCGTCAGGCAGCTGAGGTCGCACACGCCGTTCACATGCAGGGTTCCGCAGTAGACGGCGCCGTCATGGAGATGGCGGCCAGCGATGTTGCAGCCGTCTACAGTGCAGGTCGGGCAGGCGCTGGTCAGGCAGCCGACGCCGCACACGCCGCTCTCGTGGTGGATTCCGCAGTAGGTTGTGCCGTTGTGGAGATGGTGGCCGGCAATGGTGCAGCCGTCCACGGTGCAGGCCGGGTATGCGGTGGCAACAGGCTGGCTGGTCTGCTGCCGGTATCCGCCATGGCCGCAATGGGCAGACGCAGGGACGGCCAGCAGGAATGCAGCCAAGATGCCGGCCACAAGGGTTTTCGTGTTCATTGGAAGGACCTCCTGAAAATTTGTTAATTTATGTGGAGCCACGGAGGGGTCTACATCTGGACCCCCCGCAGCAGCTCGCTCAAGTCGATGCCGTAGAGCTTTGCCAGCGCCAGCAGGTTGGAGGTGCTGGGCTCGGCCGCGCCGGTCTCCCACTTGCTCACCGCCTGCCGGGTGACGTCCAACGCCTCCGCCACCTGCTCCTGGGTCATGCCGTGGGTGGTGCGCTGGGCCTTGAGGGCCTCCGCCAGGGATTGATAGAACTGTGGGTTCTCCTTGCGGGATTTCTGCCCCTGGGGCAGGCGGGCGATCAGATAGATCAAAAGGGCGATCAGTGTGACCAGCAAAACCGCCGCCACAAGGAGCGCGACAGGGAACACGCTTTTGATGTGGTGCATGTCTGACACCTCCATAAGTTGGGATACTTCCCTCTCAAAGCACCGTCATGATAACACAAATGACCGGTTGCGGCCACCTACTTCCGCGCAACTATTGGTTGCAGCGGTGTTTTTCCTGGTTTTTCCGCACTTTTGGCGGGGATACGCTTTTCTCTCACGTCCCCTGCCGCATCCGCTCATAGGCCCCGGCAATGATGGCCACGCAGCCCTCTACCCCCAGGGTGCCGCTGTCCAGGCAGAGGTCATAGTTCTTCGCGTCCCCCCATTTCTGATCTGTGTAGAACCGGTAATGGTGCGCCCGGGCCTTGTCCCGCCGGGTGAGGATGGATGCGGCCCGCTCCCGCTCCAGGCTGTGTTCCTCCACGCTGCGGTCGATTTTATAGGGCATCTCCGAGTGGATGAATACATCCAATGTGGGGACCTTCCCCGCCAGGACATAGTCCGCGCAGCGGCCCACCACCACGCACGGCCCCTTCTCCGCCGCCTCCAGGATGATCTCGCACTGGGCCTGGTGGAGCTGGTCGGTCAACGCGCTGCCGGTCTTCAAGACCCCGCTGTTGAAGCGGGTCCCATAGCCGATGATGTGCCCGATGGAGCCGCCGTGGAAATACTCCCCATGGGACCGGATAAACTCCGGTGACAGCTTGGTTTTGGCGGCCACCATCTCCACGAGCTTTTTGTCATAAAAGGGCAGGCCCAGCCGCTGCGCCAGGAGCTTTCCGATGGTGTGCCCTCCGCTGCCGCACTGCCGCCCAATGGTGATAACCCGATTTGCCATATGCAGCCCTCCCTTTCTTTATATAGTTATAGTATACCATATTCTGTCTGGAGCGTAAAGTGTTTCTGGGAAGAGTTTTCCCTGCTTCCCCTTTGCGGTATGCAGCAGGCTGCCTGATCGCCGGGCAAACATGCTTGTGCATAAAATTGTCGATACAGCGGGAGGAACTGGCAACAATTTATGCAACTTGACATGTTCTGCGCAAAATGGTATCCTATTCATAGTATTTATTGGATAAACTATGAAGATGGGAGGCGTGTTCCATGCGTTTGAAGAAAACCGTTCTGATGCTGCTTGCGGCTGTGCTGCTGCTGGCTGCGTGCGCGCAACAGGGGGACGGCGGTTCCCAGGCGGGAGCGTATTCGTTCTCAACAATAGAAGAGGTGCCGAAGGTCGAGGAGCTTTCCGAGCTGCCGCACGAGGACATTGAGCGTTTCAGAAGGGGGCTGGAGAATATATCCCCCAGCTCCTGCGAGGACTATTACGCTGGCATGATCACGGAGTTTCTGAACGATGAACAGCTGATCGACTTTTCTGAGATCACATTGGAACAGGACGATTTGACCTTGTCCCCGGGGAAAAACAACAAATCCCTGAGTAATTTGATATTCCGGATTGACCTGCAAATGGACACCACCAAGGTGATTGACAATTGTGATATCGCTCAGGATGTCTCATCGCAGCTGATGGAGTATTTATCACAGGATGACGTATATTACCGCTTCAAAGCGGAACGCTGCATCGTTACGACATATGATCTCAATGGCTATATGATCCAAACCGCCGAGAGAGGCTACCGAAATGTGAAGGAAACCGTATTCAAGGAGCAGCCTCAAACAGAATATGACGCGCAGAGCGTCGCCTACAGCTTTGGGGAAAAGAACCCGGAGTTTGTGTTGGACCGGTTTGGCGCGGTACCGGACACAAACGAGCTATACATGGAATTCTATGTGCAGGACAGCTATTTCGGATGGGGCCAGCAGGAGAACCAGCAGCAGGTTGACGGTCTCGAAACGATATACGGCGACATCCGGGAGTATGTATTGAGCGAAGCCGCAGTGGGCCTTTATATAGAAGAAAATAACCTGACAACAATGACCGTCGTATTTCGGAACGGGATTCTTGACAACACATATCGGGACGGCATTGTTGACTCCGGCTATTTGACCTTCCACTCTGAATTGTAGCCGGCGGCCCCCACGCAAATTTTCCCCTTTACAGAGGGCGGTAGTTTATGGCATAATAGAGCGGCGAACCCCAAATTTACTGGAATGGAGAATCCCATATGCGGAATTGAGGATAAGCGCGGGATGCGCGGACAGGAATGACAACAAAGAAACGGAGGATTCTACATGCCAATTATTGAGTACGATGTATATAAGCAGAAGCTGGGCGCATTGGGCCCCCGGCTGGAGAAGCTGGCGGCGGCTTTGGATCTGGAGGGGGCCCGCCGGGAGGTGGAGGAGCTGGAGGAAAAGACCAATGATGCCAATTTCTGGAACGATATCCAGGCATCCCAAAAGGTGCTCCAGCGGACCAAGCATCTGAAAAACAAGCTGGAGAGCCACGCCCGGCTGGTCAGCCAGTGGGAGGATCTCACCACCCTGGTGGAGATGGCTATGGAGGAGGACGACGCCAGCCTCCTGCCCGAGGTGGAGGAGAGCTACGGGCGGCTGGAGGCCGCCCTGGAGGAGGCCAACCTGGCAACCCTCCTCACCGGCGAGTATGACGCCAACAACGCCATCCTCACCCTCCACGCCGGGGCCGGCGGCACAGAGGCCCAGGACTGGTGCCAGATGCTCTACCGGATGTACACCCGCTGGGCGGAGCGGCGCAGCTTTACGGTCAAGACCCTGGACTATGAGGACGGCGACGAGGCAGGGCTCAAGTCCGCCGCCATCTCCATTGAAGGGGAAAATGCCTATGGCTTCCTCAAGAGCGAAAACGGCGTCCACCGCCTGGTGCGCATCTCGCCCTTTGACGCCAACGCCCGCCGCCAGACGTCCTTTGCCGCTGTAGAGGTCATGCCGGAGATCGAGGACGACAACAGCGTGGAGATCCGCCAGGAGGATATTGAGATGCAGGTCTACCGGGCCTCCGGGGCCGGCGGCCAGCACGTAAACAAGACCTCCTCCGCCGTGCGCCTGATTCACAAGCCCACCGGTGTGGTGGTCTCCTCCCAGCAGGAGCGCAGCCAGGTCCAGAACCGGGAGAACTGCATGAAGATGCTCCGCTCCAAGCTGATGGAGATGAAGGCCCAGCAGCACGCGGAGAAGATCAGCGACATCAAGGGCGTGCAGATGAAGATCGAGTGGGGCAGCCAGATCCGCTCCTATGTGTTCATGCCCTATACCCTGGCCAAGGATACCCGCACCGGCTATGAGAACGGCAATATCAATGCTGTCATGGATGGGGATCTGGACGGGTTTATCAACGCCTACCTCACCGCCAGCGCTACGGGGGAGCTGAAAAAATAATCCCCGGCGGCGGCATTTGATCCGGAAAACAGACGGGCAGGAAGAAATTACCTGCGCCCGTCTGTTTTGCGTTTTGACATAGAAGAATGAGCCAAAAGCCGTAAAATAATGGCAGCGCGCGGTAATTTGGATATGGCAGGGCATGTCTATGGAGGGCCTGGCTCCCATAAATGAATATTTTTTTCACAGATAGCTATTGACTGTGTTTTTTGTGGCGGTATAATGGGGAATAGGACTGAACTTATATAGAGTTGCTTGGACAGGGTAGAGGGATCTTAGCAATTTTGCTATAGGTTCAAATGAAAAGAAGATGAATGGGAGAGGCACATGAAAAATCAAAAGATATCCATGAAGCTCTGTATAGGCTTCGGCGCAATCCTGGTGATGTTTATCATCAGCGTAATTTGGGGTGCGGTCAGCTTGCGGTCGATTGCCCAGAACCTGGACACCTTTTACGTCAAGCCCTTTGCCAATGTCAGGGAGGTTCTCCAGGCTGACCGTGAGAGCGAAGCCGCGGCAAAGTACATGCTCCGCGCCGCTTTGGAGAAGGACCCGAGCGTAGTGGAGGAGATGCTTCGTCTGGCACAGGAGCGGCTGGATCTCATGGACGGGTATGCGGAGTTCCTCATGACAAATTACAGCGGGAACACAAACGATATTTCCGGCCTGCAAAACGAAATAGACAGCATGGACGCCATATTAGCCGAGTATGAGGATATCTGCCGTTCCAATAATGTGGAGGCCGCCTATTCGCTCTACACGGCGAAGGTTGTCGGCCTGCTGACCGATATTACAAATTCTGTCAACGCCATTACCTCCCAGGCGAACCAATATGCGATGGAGACCCACGACAGCGGGATGTCCTCCAGCACGATTACGATTGTTATTATGGTCGTGATTGGCGTCCTGGCCGTGGTGGTCGGCACCGTCTTGGCCCTCTATATTACCAAATCCATCACCTCCGCGATTGTCCAGCTGGAAATTGCCGCCAAGAAAATGAGCGAGGGTGATTTTGATGTAAACATCAGCTATCAATCGAAGGACGAACTGGGCGTCCTCTCCGACGCTATGCGCTCCACCATAGCGACGCTGAAGGTCGTGATCCAGGATATCGGCAACATGCTCGACGAGATGGCAGGCGGCAACCTCACCGTCCGCACAAGGGAGGAGAGTAGCTATAAGGGTGAGCTGCGGCCCATCCTGCTCGCCATCCGCAAGATGCGGGATGATTTGAACAGCACCATGAGCAATATCACCCTTGCCGCTGACCAGGTCGGCGCCGGCAGCGACCAGGTATCCAACGGTGCGCAGGCATTGGCCCAGGGCGCCACAGAGCAGGCGTCTTCTGTCCAGGAGCTGGCCGCTACAATCAACGACGTCAGCCAGCAGGTGGAGAACACTGCGGAGCACGCCAAGATCGCCAAGAAGGAAAATGCGCAGTCCCATGAGCAGATCCAGGTCTGCTCCCAGCATATGGAGGAGCTCATGCGCGCCATGGCGAATATCGAGTCCAAGTCCCAGGAGATCGGGAAGGTGATCAAATCCATTGAGGATATCGCTTTCCAGACCAACATCCTGGCCCTGAACGCTGCGGTAGAGGCGGCCCGCGCCGGCGCTGCCGGCAAGGGGTTTGCCGTGGTGGCCGATGAGGTGCGCAATCTGGCCGGCAAGTCGGCGGAGGCATCCAAGAGCACCGCCAGCCTGATTGAAGATACCATTACCGCTGTCAGCGAGGGCGCGAACCTGTCCCAGGCGACGGGCCAGTCCCTCCAGGCGGTGGTGGAGAGCGCACAGAAGGTTCTGGACGTTGTGACGCTGATTTCCAGCGCGGCGGAGGAGCAGTCCAATTCCGTGGCGCAGATTACCGTGGCGATTGACCAGATCTCCAGTGTTGTGCAGACCAACTCCGCCACCTCGGAGGAATCCGCCGCAGCCAGCGAGGAGCTGTCCGCCCAGGCGCAGGCCCTGAAGGAGCTTGTCTCCATGTTTACGCTGGATCAGGCAGTCTGAAAACAGCCATACATAAAGGCATATCCCGCAGCAGGTGAGATTTGATCAAGCCTGCTGCGGGATTCTTTTTCTGGAAAGCGCATCTGCGGTCTTTTATTCCCTGGTATGGATATTCCGCAGCTGCCGGGCGTGTTCCTCACTGAGCTGTTGACTGACAGCCATTTTGCGGATGATCTGCTTGACCGTGGACTCCAGCTCTGTGCCCTCCCGGTAGTCGGCGGGGAAGATGAAGTCCACCCGCCTCTGGCGCAGCAGCTGCTCCACCCCTGTGCGGTTGGCGGCCTGATAGACCGCGATGGCCTGGCCGCCGTAGGCCCGCATCATCTTCATGCACGGCACATCGCTGAGGCCGTCGCCAATGTAGATCATATTGGTGAAGGGGACGCGCTTGCTGCCGTCCGGCATGGAGTCGTTCAGGGCCTTGTCGTCCGCCACGTCCAGGACGCCCTTGTTGATGCGGTAGACAAACTGGGTCTTGGCTGTAAAATTCACAGCCAGCCTGGGCCAGACCGGACGCCCCTCCCCGTCGTAGTAGAACTCGCTGGCATAGATCTCCTTAAACTCCCCGGCAATGGCGCTGCCGTCGATGATCTCCCGCAGGCCGGAGGAGATGACGTAATGCTCCACCTGCACGCCCAGCAGGCCGCCGTACTGGTTCAGCCGGGCAAACCAATCCTGAACACCGGGAAAAAAGGCGATGCTGCGGCCGCAGTGGTTCAGGCTCTGCCGGGTCAGCGGCAGGCCCATGGACTGGCACCTGCGGATCATGGTGTACATGTAGGCCAGTACGCTGTCCATGTGTTCGCCCCTGCCGAAGTCGTTGGCCTCCTGCCAGAAGTCGCCGGGGGCCATGCCCAGGCTGGGGATAAAGGCGTAATTCTGCATATCCTGGGTACATAAGGTCTTGTCGAAATCGTAGAGCAGGGCAACAATCGTGGGGCTCATGGAGGCTCTCTCCTTTCATGGATCATCCGCACGCCCAAAACGGGCGCAGAGGCGGCCCTGCGGCCGCCTCTGCGTGTCAAAAAGCGGAACTCCGCTGATTTCTTATATTTGTGGGCTGGGGCGGGCTCAGTCCCTTGTGTAGTTGCGTCCGAACTGCAAATCCTCCAGGTTCATCACGCGGGTTGCGTCCAGGTCCTCGCTGTCCGCGCCTGCGTCGGCAAAGGGGTCCCCCTCCGGCAGCCCGGAGCCGTCCTCCTTCGCCGGGGCAAATGCGCTCAGGACATTTTTCAAATTGCGCTCAACCTCAGCCGCCTCGTCGTCCACAGGGCTGTCCGCATGATCCTGCGGCGCCGCTTCGCCATCCCCATCCACCACCGCCATCGCGGCAACGGCCTGGGGGGCAGAAGGCTGGTCGTCTGCCGCCTGCGTACTGGCAGCGGCGGCCTGGATGATCGCCGCAGCCTGGGGATTGGGCTCTGTTGGCAGCTCCGGCAGCTGTTCGAGCAGCGCCAGCTGCCCGTTGCAGACCGCCGTGACGTCCTGGATGAAGCCCCGCAGGCGTTCCTGGCCGACAGACAGGCGCAGGCGCTCCGCCTTCAGCTCCCGGTCCACGCGGGCGCGGACCTCATCCAGGCGGTGTTCCTCTGAGGCCACCTCCTGCTCAATGGCCGCCTTGCGGGCCTTGGCCGCACGGGTGGCCTCAGCAATCAGGGCATCCCGCTTCTGCTCCGCCTCCGTCACCATGGAGGAGGCCATCTTCTGGGCAGCCAGCAGGGTGTTGCGGATGGCGTCCTCTGACTCGCGGTACTCCGCCATCTTGTCCACAGTAACTTTCAGCTTGGCCTTCAGCGCGGCGTTCTCCTTAAATAGGGCGGAGTAGTCCTCTGTCAGCTTGTCCAGAAAGTCGTCCACAGAGGCCATGTTGTAGCCGCCCATCATGGATTTCGCAAAGGTGCAGTTTGCCACTTCCTGTGGGGTCATCATCGCGTATTTCCCTCCCTATTCTCATTTGTCAAACCGGGGACGAGTATTCTGCTTGATTGGGAATTGTATTGCACAGAGCTAAAAATACAGGCCGTTGTTTTCCAGCTCGTCGATCAGATCCCCCTGGATATCCACAGAGTAGGGGGTGATAATGTATGTATTGGCGGCAACCTTTTTGATTTTGCCCTCCCCCGCATAGGCCACGCCGGAGAGGAAATCGATCAGGCGGCGGGCAATGTCCTTGTGGGTGGACTCCAGGTTGACTACGACAGTCCGCTTTTCCTTGAGGTGGTCCGCGATCTCGCTGGCATTCTCAAAGCGTTCGGGCTTGACGAGCACAACCTTCAGTTGGGTGGTAGCGTGGATATTCACCACCTTGCCCCGCCGGCTGTCCACGATGTTCCGATCTGTGCTCCTGGGCCGTTCGTCCAGGAAAGGGGAATCCTGGTCGTCAAAGACCTCATCGTAATCGTCGTCCTCGTCGCTGATTGGACTGATCATTCTCTTAATATTGTCCAGCAAGTTCATGTGGAAACCTCCCATCGTTATTGGTAATGCCTATGGCCGAAGATGGCAGAACCCACACGGACCATCGTGGCCCCGGCTTCGATGGCATCTTCAAAATCATCGCTCATACCCATTGATAAACAGTCGAACTTATTATCGTACAAATCGCGGCCTATGTCAACATAAAGGCGGGCAACTTTTGCGAAGAAGGGCAAATTCCCGTGTGGTTCCCGCTGGATGGGCGGGATGGTCATCAGGCCCCGGATCCGCACATGGGGCATGGCGGCGGCCTGTTCCGCCGCATCGCGGAGGGAATCCGGGGCAAAGCCGCTCTTGCCCGGTTCGCCGCCGATGTTCACCTCCAGCAGCACATCCTGGACCAGCGCCCGCTTCTCCGCCTGCCGCCGGATCTCCTCCAGCAGCTCCAGAGAGCCCACCGAGTGGATGAGCGAGGCTGTCCCCACCACCTGCCGGACCTTGTTGCGCTGGAGATGGCCGATAAAATGGAGGGGGGCGCCGTCATAGGCGTGCTCCTGAAGCTTTGCCGTCATCTCCTGCACCCGGTTCTCCCCCAGCGCGTCAATACCCGCCGCAACAGCCTCCCGGCAGGCGGCGGCATCGTTCATCTTGCTGGCTCCCACCAGGAGGATTTCGCCGGGGTCCCGGCCGGCCCGCTGTGCGGCGGCGGCCATGCGGCCGCGGATCGCCTGGATATTTTCCGCAATCGTCATTATCTGATTACCTTCCCGTCATAAAGATCCGCCGCAGCGGTGATCACCTGATCCCCCGCCCGCAGGCGGCGGCCCTCCCGGGCCTGTTCGGAGGAGAAAGCCGAGAGGGCATTCTCGTCCGGGACCACCAATATGTATTCGTCCTCCTGCCAGAGCACCTTCACCGGCTTGAGCCGGGCGGTGGTGCCCCAAAGGCAGTAGACGCAGGTGACGCTCTGGGTCTTGGGGTTCCCGTTCTCATCCAGCACCGGCGTGCCGTCGTCGCTTGTCACGGGCTCATTGTCGACGCGCACGGAGCTGCGGGGCACCCGGATGCCGGAGTAGCTCTCAAAGATCACCTGGGCGTTTTGGAGCCGCAGCAGGGTGGTCAGGTTCAGATACCGTTCGGAGGTGAACACCACCACCCGCCGCCCGCCGTCCTCCACGCTGATATGGGATACCCGCATCTCCATATCCCGCTCCAGCCCCTTTTGGAAACGGAGTGTGACCGCGTCCCCCTCCTGCATCCGGCCGATGTCCTCGCTGCGCATCATGGTCAGGAAGGACCAGCCGGTGCCATAGACCATCTTCCCCACGCCGGCCGCCCCCGCCACCGGGGCGATGGCGCGGTACGCGGAGGGGGTCAGCTGCAAAATATCGGTCCGGTTGAGGACTGTCTCATATCCATCCACCAAGCTGGAGAACAGCCCCGCCTGGGGGGCGCTGACCCGGGTGGCGCCAGAGCTGGCGGAGGCAGACAGGGCGCTGATCTGGGCCTGGAGGGCGGCAATAGACGCCTCCAGGTCCCCGGTGCCGGAGTAGGCATAGCTCCGCTTGAGCACCGATGTACGAAGGCTGGCGCCCTGGTCGCCGGCGGCCGTCAGGCTGCCGGAAGCCAGGGAGCGGCGGAACGCAATGAGGGATGAGGCAATCTCCTCGTCCAGCCTGGCGGAGGTCTGGGACCCGGAGGCCAGGGAGCGGGCGTAGAGCAGCTGCGCAAGCTGATCCTCCAGCGCACGCAGGGTATTGGCGTCGTCCAGGGCCTGGGGGCTCTGGTAGATCAGGGCCACAGTCCCTCCGCCGCTGACCCGCTCCCCCTCGCTGCGGGCGGAATAGACCAGCTCTCCGCCGCCCGGCAGGACTTCCTCGTCCCGCACCACGTAGCCGGAAACCGTCACCGACTTCTCGCCGGTGTAGGCGTAGGCGGTGGTCGCGGTGTAGGGGTCCATAAAATAAGCGGCCAGATTGACGCCAAAATAGATCAACACAGTGAGGAAGATGGCGGCCATCATCAGCCGGGTGGCCAGGGTGCTGGTTTTCATGATGTACTCTCCTTGGGGTGCCGGTGGACCTACAGTGTCTCCTCCCATTCAGTGAGATCCACGCTTTTGGCGGGGCTTACGGTGGAGATGGCGTGCTTGTAGATCAGGTTTTGCTTGCCTTCGGCGGTGAGGACTACAGTGAAGGAGTCAAAGCCGGTGATCGTGCCCCGCATCTGGAAACCGTTGACCAGGAAGACCGTCACCGGCGTCTCTGTCCGCCGTGTGGATGCCAGGAATACGTCCTGTAGGTTGGGGTTTTTTGCCATGTCGTCTACCTCTCTTTTTTCATTTCTGGGCGGACGTCAGGGCTTGTCCGCCGCAGGGCTATTGTAGCCCCTGGGCGGTGATGATTTCTGTCGCAATTTGGAGAGCGTCGGAAAAATTCCGCCCTTTCTCCCAATAAATCCAGTGGATGGACGGATTGCGCCGGAGCCACGTCAGCTGGCGTTTGGCGTACTGCCGGGAGCGGAGCTTGACCTCCTCTGCCGCCTCGTCCATGCTGCACGCCCCGGCCAGGGCGGGGAGCAGCTCCTTGTAGCCGATGGCCTGGAGGGCTGTGGCGGTGGAGGGGATGCCCGATGCCGCCAGGGCGCGGACCTCCTCCGGGAGCCCGGCGGCCATCATGGCGTCTACCCGGCGGTTGATCTGCTCGCGCATGTCCTCCCGGTCCCGGAAGGCCAGGCCGATGAAAACAGGGTCGTAGGGGGCGGGCAGCGACTGGGTTTCCCGGTCATGCTGGGAGATGGTCTTCCCCGTCTCCCGGTAGACCTCCAGGGCGCGGAGGATGCGCTTGTGGTCCGCCGGATGGAGCTTGGCCGCGGCATCCGGGTCCACCCGGCGCAGCTCCTCCACCAGCGGGCCGATCCCCTCCCGCTCCAGGCGGGCATAGAGCTCCCTGCGGATGGCCCCCTCCCCGCTGCCGGGGGCAAAGGTGCGCCCGGAAAGGATGGCGTCCAGATACAGGCCCGTGCCGCCAACCAATACAGGAAGTTTTCCTCTGGATAAAATGTCCAGGATGTATTGGTTTGCCGCCTGGACAAACCGGGCTGCGGACCAATTTTCCGCCGGATCGGCCACACCGACCATATAGTGGGGGATGCCGGCCATTTCCTCAGCCGTGGGGGCTGCGGTGCCAATAGACATACCCCGGTAGATCTGCATGGAATCCACGCTGACCACTTCGCCGTGATACTTCTGGGCCAGAAGGACGCCCAGTTTGGTTTTCCCGCAGGCGGTAGGGCCCACGACGCAAAGGACTCTAGGCGGCATGGCGGCCTCCTTTCCGGCTGCGCAGGAAACAATGTATCCTGTGTATTATTAAAATATCGGCAGAAGCAGCCGTTAGTTTACGCTCTTTTAAACATTTTCTCAATTTCATACTTGGTAAGTTTTACCTTTACCGGCCTGCCGTGGGGGCAGAACTGCACCTCGCCGCTCTGCACCCGCCCAATGAGCGCCTGGAGCTCTGACGGGTCGCTCCTCCAGCCGCCCTTGATGGACGCCTTGCAGGCCATGGTGTGGAGCATGGCGTCCCGGGCGGCGGCGGGGTCCGCGCCTGCGCCGGTAAGGAGCTTGTCCGCCAGCATTTCCAGGGTCTCCCGGATCTGCCCTGTCTCCAGGTCTGACGGGATGGCCCGCACCGCGAGGCACCCGGAACCGAAGTCCTCCGCCTCAAAGCCAAATTCCTCCAGCAGCGGCAGGTGCTCTAAGAGCGCGGCATACTGCTCCTGGGGCAGGTCCACCGCCGCGCAGGAGAGCAGCTGTTGACGCATGATGGGTTCGGCGTTGGCCTTCATGCGGTCAAAATTGATCCGCTCATGGGCGGCGTGCTTGTCAATGAGCCACAGGCCGTCGCCGTCCTCAGCGAGGATATAGGTGTGGAAGACCTCCCCGGCAAACCGCCAGGGGGCGGGCGCCCCGCCGTTCAGCGTGGCCTGGGCGGGCGGTACCGCCTCCGGCTCGGGCGCAGGCGAGGGCTTCTGCGGCGGCGGTTTGGGGACGGCAAAGAAGCCCGCACGCTCAGAAAGAGCGGCGGGATGGAGGGGGCGCTCCCGGGAGGAGATTGGTCTCGCTCCATCCCGGAGCAGCAGCCGCTCTCCACCGCCGGTCCGGGGGGCCGCGGCCCGCTCCCGGAACGCCTTGGCGTCCATGGACTGGAAGAAATCACCGCGAGGGGCGGGGGACGGAGCGGGCATTGGGGCATCCTTCCCGCGCCCGGTTTGGGGGACATCATCCGGATGCCCCGGGGGCATCCGGACGACCGTCCCAGCGGCCTGCTGGCCGGTTTTGGGGAGGCCAGCCATCTGCCCTGCCTGGGGGACGCCATCGGTACGCCCTGCGGGCATCCGTCCAGCTGTCCCGGCGGCCTGCTGGCCGCCTGCTGGGCGGCCGCCATCCAGCGCATCCTTCACCGTATGGTGGACAGCGGAGAAGACGGCCCGCTCGTGGACGAATTTGACCACTGTTTTCGCCGGGTGGACGTTCACATCCACCTCGTGGAGAGGCAGGTCGATGTGGAGCACACAGCCGGGGAATTTCCCCTTCATCTGCCGGTTAGCGTAGGCTTCCTCCAGTGCAGCTGTCAGCAGGGCGGACTTAATCATCCGTCCACAACAAAAAAAAGCCTGCATGGCCCGGGTGCCCCGGCCCGCCAGGGGGTCGGTGACGAAGCCCCGCACGCGCACCCCCTCGCCGCCGCCCTCCACCTCGGTCAGGCTCAGGGCGAAGTCCCTGCCCCGGACGGCGTAGATGGCGGAGAGAAGCTTGCCGTCCCCCGGGGTGTGGAGCTCCTCCTTGCCGTCGCGCAGGTAGCGGATGGAGACCTCCGGGTGGCTCAGGGCAATTTGTCCGATCATGGCCCCCACGGCAGCGGCCTCGGCGCTGTCGCTCTTCATAAATTTCAAGCGGGCGGGGGTGTTGTAGAACAGCTCCCGTACCATCATCGTGGTGCCCTCCGGGCATCCGGCATCCTCCACCGGGCCGGGCACGCCGCCCTCCAGGGAGAGGGAGGCCCCCAGCTCCGCCCCCCGCTGACGGGAGAGCACATCCAAACGGCTGACGGCGGAAATCGCAGCCAACGCCTCCCCCCGGAACCCCAGCGTACCGATGGCGGCCAGGTCCCCGGCCTCCCGCAGCTTGCTGGTGGCGTGACGGAGGAAGGCGGTGGGCATCTCCCCGGGGGCGATGCCGCAGCCGTTGTCCGTCACCCGGATGAGGGACATGCCGCCGCTCTGGATTTCCACCACCACGGCGGACGCGCCGGCGTCCATGGCGTTTTCCACCAGCTCCTTGACCACGCTGGCGGGACGTTCCACCACCTCGCCGGCGGCGATCAGGTCGGCGACATGGGGGTCAAGCTGTTGAATATGGGGCATAGGCCCTCCTTTCCGGGGCGGGCGCGGGCTCACCTCCTGGCCGCCGCGTACCGCTCCTTTCCCCACCAATTGGGCAGTAATTCCTTCAGTGTCACGGTCTCCCGCTTTCCATAGTCCGTCATAATTTCCGCATCTTCATTGCGCTCGTCCAGCTGGTACAGGAATTCCCGGCATGCGCCGCAGGGCATCCCGCTTACCCCCGCCTCCTCGCAGGGGGGCTGGTCCCGGAAGGTGAGTATCCGCTTGATCGCGGTCTGGCCGCTGTTGATGTACATGTTGAGCGCGGCCACCCGCTCCGCGCATAGATCCATAACGCCGGAGCAGCTCTCTATGCAGAACCCCGCAAAAATCTGCCCATCCGCCGCCTCCAGCGCGCAGACCACATGGTGGGCATAGATAGGCTCTGCTCCGCAACCTCGGCAAGACAAACAGCAGAAGCATAAGGCAAAACAGAGCGAGAGCGGCCCTCAGGGATAAGGAAAGGTTTGAGAGCAG
>JAAWKB010000043.1 GCA_022797115.1 Oscillospiraceae bacterium | reverse complement strand
GCTGCGCTTCGGCATCGAGGACGGCCGCACCCGCACCCTGGAGGAGGTGGGCAAGGAGTTCAACGTCACCCGGGAGCGCATCCGCCAGATCGAGGCCAAAGCCCTGCGGAAACTGCGCCATCCCAGCCGGAACAAAAAGCTGAAGGACTTCCTCAATTAACGCAGAACTGACGGCGGGGCCCCGCAGATGCGAGGCCCCGCTTCTTATTTGAGAAAGAAGGGATTTTTATGGTGACATCCATTATACACGCCTACCGGGACGACCCCCGCCTCCGCCAGTCCTTCAACCAGCTGGCAAGGGACACCTTTGACCTGGATTTTGAGCCCTGGTATCAAAACGGCTTTTGGGGCGGCCAGTACGACCCCTGGTCCCTCTTACTGGACGGCGAGATCGCCGCCAATGTGTCCGTCAACCGGATCAACTGCCTGCTGGACGGCCAGCGGCGGCAGTATCTCCAGCTGGGCACCGTCATGACCCGGGCGGACCTGCGGGGCCGGGGGCTAAACCGCCTGGTGATGGGGGCGGCGTTAGCGGAGCGGGAGGCGTGGGACGGGGTGTTCCTGTACGCCAATGACAGCGTACTGGACTACTACCCCCGCTTCGGTTTCCAGGCAGCACCGGAGTACCGCTATCGGGCCTCCATCACCGGCCTTGCCTCCCCCACTGTCCGCCCCGTCCCCATGGAGACGCCAGCGGACTGGCGGCATTTTCTGGCGGAAAAATCCTGCCGTCAGTGCCTGGGGCTTCTCCAGCTGGAGACAGACAGCCTTCTGATGTTCTATCTCTCACAATCCATGCGGGACGCCGTCTTTTTCATCCCGGAGGCAAACGCCTATGTCCTGGCGGAACAGGATGGGGAGCTCCTGACAGTATACGATGCCTTTGCCCCTGCCCCGCTCCCCCTTCTGGAGCTCTGCCGGGCCTTCGGCCCGTCGGTGCGCCGGGTGGAATTCGCCTTCACCCCGGCTGGCCGGGATGGGCTCGAGGAATATGAATACCACGCAGAGGATACCACCCTCTTTATCTCCGGCAGCCCGCTGGCGCAGGATTTGGAGCGGGTGCGGGGTTTCCCAGAGCTGGCGCACGCATAATCAGACTTCCCGGTTATACACCTGCTTGACCGCCTCCCTGCCCCGGTAGATGAACAGGTATGCCGCCGCCAGGGACAGCAGGTTCGCCGCCACCAGAACCCCCCGCTCCGGCAGGGCCTCCGCCAGCGCGCCGGAGACCAGGGAGCCGGAGATCATACCAATAGAGGCAAGGGTCTCAAAAATCCCGTTGAACCGGGCCCGCTTGGCGTCAGGTACATAGGCCTGGGTTGCGGCGGTGCGGATGGTGTAGGAGGTGACGCCCAGGATGCCGTCAAGGAAAAATGCCGCCGCCATCAGAGGGATGGGCAGGAACAGCAGTACTGCCCCGATGATGCTGATGGTGATATAGACACAGAATGCGATATCGTATTTTTTATCCGCCGGGATGCGGAGCTTGTACTGGATCACCCCGCCGGCCAGCCGCCCAGCCACGTCGAAATTGGACACAATGGCATACAGCGTCACCGCTGCCACCGGCCAGGCGGTGTAAAGATGGGCATGGCTGCGGAAAAAGGGCAGGTGCAAATTGGTCGCGCCGCTGGTCACTCCGCTGGCAATAAAATAGAGGGAGATCATCAGCAGCCCCCGCTCCCCCATCAGGTAGGCCAGCCCCTCCTGGAAGTCCCGCCGGAACTGCTTGACAGCGGACAGCCCCTCCGCTGGCGGGGCTCCGGCCATATGTGTCTCCTGGTGACGGATGGACCGCTCAAAGCAGGCCGCCGTGAAAAAGCACAGGGCGTTGGTCACAAAAATGGGTTCCGCACTGCCCAGGAGGTCATACACCGCCGCCGCCAGGGGTGTGGTCATGGAGGCCAGGGGCCAGAGCATACTGGACACGGAGTAGGCCTGACGGAAGTACCCCTCGGGAATCAGGCTGGGGTAAAAGCTGTCGTAAGCCACAATATACACGCCGTTGATGGCCCCAGAGAGGACGCTCCCAGCCAACAGGATTCCGTAGTTCATCCACTCCATATGCAGCAGGAGGAAAAAAATGAGATAGAGCCCGGCGGACAGATAGTCCAAGGAGTAGATCATCCGTTTCCGGCTCATCCGGTCCAGATAGGGCCCGGCCAGAAGGGGCATGACCAGCATGGGCAGCTGGTAGCAGACATTAAAAAGCATGTAGAGGAAGGTGGACCCGGTGTAGTCAAGCACCACCAGGCTGATACCAAAGCTGGCCATGGCGTTTCCCACCATGGAAACCAGGCTGCCGATGGTGATGACTGTGAAGTCGTAGGTCCACAGCTTGTTCGCAGGTTGTTTTGTCATAAGACGCTCCTTTTGTATTGAATTTGCCGGTCAACGGCATTGTCTTATGACCAGATTTATGGCGGACCGGGCTGGAACCGCTCACCCGCCTCCAAAACCTCCACTGTTCCGGCGGACAGCTCTGTCACCTTCTCCCGGAAAGCGGCGGCGTCCTCCGCCGGCAGCAGCACGGTGAGCGCCACATCCGCGCCAAAGTCCGCCGCCTCCACCACGCCGCCGCTGCGCTCTACCAGCTGGCGCATCCGCTCATAGAGGGCATAGGGGCATGGCACGGCCAGCTCCGCCCACAGGCGCATCCGGCTGATGCCTGCCGCGTCCAGGGCCATCTTGGCCGTGCCGCCGTAGGCCCGGGTCAGCCCGCCCGCCCCCAGCAGAATCCCGCCAAAATAGCGGGTAACGGTACAGCAGACGTTGGTGACCTCATCCTTCAAAAACACGTTGAGCATCGGCTGGCCCGCCGTGCCCTGCGGCTCGCCGTCGTCGCTGTAGCGCAGGACGGCCCCCTCCCGCAGCACGTAGCACCAGCAGTTATGCCGGGCGTCGTGGTAGCGTTTTTTCGTCTCATCAATGCGGGCGCGGGCTTCCTCCTCGCTCTCCACCCGCCAGACGCAGCCGATGAACCGGGACCGCTTCTCTACCAGCTCCGCCTCGCCAAAGTCCCGCGGGACCAAATAGCTATCCATCGCGCCCCCCTCTCTGCGCCCACTCCTGACGGAGCATAAAGTAAAAGCAGGTGGGCCTATCCGGGAAAAACTCGTCCGACAGCTTCTCCATAAAGGCATAGGTAAAACCGCACTTCTCAATAACACGCCGGGAGCGTCCGTTCTCCTGGTAGTGAGTACACCAGATTTCCTCCAGCCCCAGTTCCTCAAAGCCATACCGGAGCAGCTCCCGGACCACCTCCGTCATAATCCCCCGGCCCCAACAGTCTGCGCTGAGGGCATAGCCGATCTCAGAGGATGTGGGCGGCGCGTCCTCCTTGTGGGGCCGGACAAACCCGGCGGACCCGATCACCCGCCCTGTCCCCTTCTCCACCACGGCAAAGGTATTGGGTGCAGAAAACACGGTGCGGATGATCTCCAGGCTCTCCGCAACGCTCTCATGGGATTTCCAGCCTGCAATGGGCCCAACCTGGGGGTCCTTTGCGTAAGCATACAAATCCGCCGCGTCCCCCTCCGCAAAGGGGCGCAGGATGGTCCTCTCTGTTTGCAGCATGGCGCTCTCTCCTCTCTCTACTTCCCTGGTGGTTTATTATACAGGCTCCTCCCTCGTTTTTCAAGGGGGCACATCAAAGGAAAGGCGGCGTTGGCGGTGGAACGTGTCATCCTTCACTGCGACTTGAATAGCTTTTACGCCTCGGTGGAGCTGCTGGCCTATCCGGAGCTGCGCAGCCAGCCGGTGGCGGTCTGCGGCGACCCGGAGAGCCGTCATGGCATCATCCTGGCAAAAAATGAGGCGGCGAAGAAGTACGGCGTCAAGACGGCGGAGACCATCTGGCAGGCCCGGCGGAAGTGCCCGGAACTGACGCTGCTGCCGCCCCATCGGGAACTGTACCGCCAATATTCCCGGCAGATGAACGACATGTACGGCCAGTATACAGATCTGGTGGAGCCCTTCGGCATCGACGAAAGCTGGCTGGATATCACCGGCAGTATGCACCTTTTCGGCGGGGACGCCGCCGCTATTGCGGACGCCATCCGCGCCCGGGCCACGCGGGAACTGGGCCTGACGCTGTCCGTGGGCGTCAGCTTCAACAAGGTCTTTGCCAAGCTGGGCAGCGATTACCGCAAGCCCGATGCCACTACAGTCATCTCCAAGGAGAACTGGCAGAGCATCGTCTGGCCCCTGCCGCTGGGCAGCCTGCTCTACGCCGGGCCTGCCGCCCAGCGTGCCTTGGGGCAGTACGGCATCCAGACCATCGGAGATCTGGCGAGGGCAGAGCCCGCCCTGCCGGAGCACCTGTTGGGCAAGCTGGGCTATCAGCTGTGGGAGTATGCCAACGGGATGGACCGCTCCCCTGTCCGGCCCCAACACGAGAAGGAGCCGGTGAAGAGCGTGGGCAACAGCTGTACCTTCCCGGAGAACCTGACCACGCGGGAGCAGCTCCGCCGGGGGGCGGCCATGCTCTGCGACAGTGTGGCAGGCCGTCTGCGGGCGCAGGGGCTCTACTGCGGCGCGGTGCAGATCGGCCTGAAGGACGCAGCCTTCCACAGCATCTCCCGGCAGAAGCAGCTGCCTGCCAGCACCCATCTGATGCGGGAAATCCTGGATGCCGCCATGGATTTGATCGACAGGACCTGGAAACCGCCCACCCCGATCCGGCTCATCAACGTCACCGCCCTGTCCCTGACGGACAAGCTGGAGACCTATGAGCAGCTGGACCTGCTGGCCCCCCAGCGGCCAGAGGAAAATGCCAAGCTGGAACGGCTGGAGTCGGCCATTGACCATATCCGCAAGAAGTATGGCGGACAGGCCATCTCCTTTGGGGAGGTGTCCGGAAAAGACATGGACGAGGAATCCTGACCATCCGCCTCCTGCCGCTGTTGCAGCGGCAACGCCGTACCTGTTACACCTTTTCGGTATAACAGGTACGGCGTTATTTTCCCCGGCGGCAAATCTCCGGGCGCGCCGCGCCCTACCTTACCGCATTGGGACGGCTACCAGCGGCTACCCTATTAATACTTAGAACCGCCGCTTACATATCCGCTGTCTGTAAAGATGTTATCCGCCCCCGCAGCGGGGAAGGGGCTGCTGCTGATGGGCCGCGGGCTCGGGCTGTTATAGCTGCCGTTCTCCAGCTTGAACCGGCTGATCAGCTCCTTGAGTACATTCGCCTGGCTGGAGAGCTCCTCACTGGCGGCAGCGGACTCCTCAGAGGTAGCGGAGTTCGTCTGCACCACGCTGGAGATCTGATCCACAGCCACGGAGATCTGGGAGATGGAGTTGGCCTGCTCCTCGGTCGCGTCGGAGATCAGGTTGACTGCCTCCAGCACCTTCTTGGAGCTGTCCACCACCGCCTGGAGGGCCTGGCTGGTCTCCTGAGACAGGTCAATGCCCTCCTTGACCGCCGCGACGGTGTCCTCAATCAGAACAGCTGTGTTCTTGGAAGCCTCGGCGGACTTGCTGGCCAGATTGCGCACTTCGTCCGCCACCACGGCGAAGCCCTTGCCGGCAGCGCCGGCGCGGGCGGCCTCTACGGCGGCATTCAGCGCAAGAATGTTGGTCTGGAACGCGATATCCTCGATGGTCTTGATCACCTTGCTGATCTCGTTGGAGCGGCTCTCGATTTTGCCCATGGCCTGCATGAGGGCCTCCATATCCCCGGAGCAGACATTGATCTGCTGATGGGACTGGTCGTTCTCCTCCTTGGCGGTCTTGGCGTGGGACGCGGTGGAGTTCACCTGGCGGCTCACATCCTCAATGGTAGCGGCCAGCTCCTGGACGGAGGACGCCTGCTCCGTGGCGCCCTGGGCCAGGGCCTGCGCACCGTTGGACACCTGCTCGCCGCCCGCGTTGACCTGATCCGAAGCAATCTCGATCTGGACCAGCGTCTCGCTCATGGAGGCCTTCATATCGGCCATAGCCTGGAGAATGGCGGCATAATCGCCAATATACGCATCGCGGTGCTTCGACACCACGGTGAAGTTACCGCTGGCCAGCTCCTCCATGCAGTACTGGATATCCTCAATGAGGGTTCTGACAATCCCGGTCATCTCCCGCATATTATCCGCCATCTGCCCGATTTCATCGGCAGACTGGTATGTAATCTCCGCGTCCATCCGGCCCTCTGCCATATGGGAAGCCATCCGGCGCATCTGCTCCACGGGCTTGCGCACACTGTCACTCATGATCAGCGCCAGACCGACGCTGGCTACTACCGCTACCACAATCAAAATGATGATAACGAGATCCGCAATCGCGGCCAGCTTGGCGCCATCCTCCACCTTTAACACGGCGTTTTTATCAGCGACCTCGCCCACCTGGGCCATGATGTCGCGTACCTCGTCCATGTAGGGCTTGTAGTTGGTCTTATAGTATTCGAGGGCCGCATCGTCCTCCTGCCGGCTCGCCATCCCCGTCACCTGGATCATGGCGGGTTCCGCCTGCTTCAAGTTCTTCTCCACCGTTTCCAGCTGGGCCATGTCCCCCTGGTAGGTCTCCTTGATGGAATCCACAAGGGTATAGAGTCGTGCAAAATCGTTCTTGGCCTCAGTAACTGTACTTTCGCTGTACTCCAAGATAGCGGTCAGGAGGTTGCCCCGGACGGAAAACACTGTCCGGCGGATGTCCAGCGCCGCCTCTACAGTCTGGAATTGCTGGTTATAGAACTCCTGAAGCTTATCACTCACCTGCCGCAGCATGACGACGGATGTTATACCGACAATGAGCAGCAATGCCACAATGATAAAATAGGATACGAGCATTCTGCTGCGAATTTTCATGTTTTTCAACATCTGGTATGTCTCTCCTCTTCTTTTTCATTATCATCTTTGCTATGCTTGCTGATGGTCCTTCTCTTTTCCTCCAGACCGCATACCTGCCCAGCATGTGGGCCGGCCTGCGCCAACATGCTCACCCGCTTTTCATTTCCTGCGGCTCGGCTCGCACAGCGGACCCCTCTATCTCCCGTTGCTTTTTGGGCTCTTCCATCCGGCGCACCCCTTTTCCCCCCCTTCACCAGGACTTGCAGCCAACTGAGACAACATTGACGGCAGCCTTCTCATGCCGTCTTCAGCTTTTTTAATAAATCTAGCTCTTCTATTTTAGTATATCATACTTCTGCCAATATTTCCACTAAAATTTTGAAACTTCCTATAAAAAAAGTAGATATAATGCTCATTGCCGGAAATCCTGCATAGAAAAGGGCCGCCCCTACTGTGGGCGGCTCTTTTCCACTGTTCTTCAATTATCGATCAAGCTCTTGCCGTCCATCTCCGGCGGGCACGCCAAGCCCATAATGTCCAAGATCGTGGGCGCAATGTCCGCCAGCCGGCCAGGACGGAGCTTCGCGTCCGCTCCTACCAGGATGAAGGGGACCAGGTTTGTCGTATGGGCGGTCATGGGGGAGCCGTCGCCCTTGCACATCTCCTCGGCGTTGCCATGGTCGGCAGTGACCATGGCAATGCCGCCCATGGCCCGGGTGGCATCCACCACACGGCCGACGCAGGCGTCCACCGTCTCCACTGCCTTCACCGCCGCCTCATAGACGCCGGTATGACCGACCATGTCGCAGTTGGCGAAGTTCAGGATAATCACATCATACTCCCCGGATTCAATGCGCTCCACACACCGGTCCGTCACCTCCACCGCGCTCATCTCCGGCTGGAGGTCGTAGGTCGCCACCTTGGGGGAGGCCACCAGCACCCGGTCCTCGCCGGGGAACACCGCCTCGACGCCGCCGTTGAAGAAGAAGGTGACATGGGCATACTTCTCCGTCTCCGCGATGCGCAGCTGGGTCATCCCCATGGCGCTCAGGTACTCGCCCAGGCCGTTGGCCACCCGGATCCGGGGGAAGGCCACCTGGACGTTGGGCATGGTGGCATCGTACTCAGTGGTACAGACATAGGTCAGCGGGAAAAACTCCCTCTGGAACCCGTTGAACTCCGGGTCCACAAACACGCGGGTGATCTCCCGGGCCCGGTCGGGCCGGAAGTTGAAGAAAATGATGCTGTCGTTGTCCGAGATTGCACCCTCGCTGTCGCAGACCACAGGCTCCACAAACTCGTCCGTCACGCCGTCGGCATAGGACTTCGCCACCGCATCCACAGGGTCCGGGTTCTGGACGCCCTGCCCGTAGACCATGGCGTCATAGGCCTGCTCCACGCGCTCCCAACGCTTGTCGCGGTCCATGGCGTAGTAGCGGCCCATCACCGTGGCGATCTTCCCCACGCCGAGCTCCCTGCACTTCTCCACCGTCTCGGCCACAAAGCCTTTGCCGCTGGTGGGGGACACATCGCGGCCATCCAAAAAGGCGTGGATGTACACTTTCTCCACACCGCGCCGCTTCGCCATCTCCAGCAGGGCCCACAGGTGGGTGTTATGGGAGTGGACGCCGCCGTCGCTCAGGAGGCCATACAGGTGGAGGGTGCTGCCCTTGGCCTTGCAGGCATCCATGGCCGCGCAGTAGGCGGGGTTCTCGAAGAAGCTGCCGTCCTCAATGGCGCGGGTGATGCGGGGCAGGTCCTGATACACCACCCGGCCGCCGCCGATATTGGTGTGGCCCACCTCGCTGTTGCCCATCTGCCCGTCGGGCAGGCCCACGTCCAGCCCGGAGGCGGAGAGGGTGGTATGGGCACAGCTGGCAAAAAGCTGATCCAGCACGGGCGTCCGCGCGTGGGCAACAGCGTTGCCGTCCCCGTCCTTTGCCAGGCCGAAGCCGTCCATAATGATTAAAGTAGTGGGTGTTTTGTTCATAATTACCTCGTTTTCTATAGAAAAGGTAGGCGAATTCAACCAATTAAGGATGCTTTACGGAAGGGTATTCCTCCCAAACGCGGCAGTACCCGCGCCATCGCGGGTACTGCGCACACGCAACTGCTTACTCCTGGTTCGCGGCGTTGATGATGTCAACAAACTGGTCGGGCTTGAGGGCGGCGCCGCCGATCAGGCCGCCGTCCACATCGGGCTGGGCCAGCAGCTCTGCCGCATTCTTGGGGTTCATGGACCCGCCGTACTGGATGGTAATGGAGCGGGCCACCCGTGCGCCGTACAGGTTGCGGATCGTGGCGCGGATCGCGGTGCAGACCTCAGCGGCCTGCTCGGCGGTGGCGGTGCGGCCGGTGCCGATGGCCCAGATGGGCTCATAGGCGATGACGCACTTGCGCACCTTCTCAGCGGCAACGCCGGAGAGGGCGGACTTGACCTGCAGAGCGATCAGCTCCATGGTCACGTCCATCTCCCGCTGCTCCAGGCTCTCGCCCACGCAGATGATGGGATGCAGGCCAGCCTCCAGGGCCGCGTGGACCTTTTTATTGACGGTGATGTCCGTCTCGCCGAAATACTGGCGGCGCTCGCTGTGGCCGATGATGACATACTTCACACCCAGATCCTTGAGCATATCGGCAGACACCTCGCCGGTGTACGCCCCGCTGGGCTCGAAGTAGAGGTTTTCCGCACCCACGGCAACACGCATGTCTTTGAAGGCCTTCAAGGCGGCGGGGATATTCACGAAGGGGACGCAGACCACGACCTCGCACCACTTGGCGCGGGGCAGGATGGGCTTGAGCTCCTCTGCGAACTTCTTAGTATCACTGGCAGTTTTATTCATCTTCCAGTTTCCGGCAATGATGGTCTTGCGGTATCTACGGTTCATGACGGTATTCTCCTGTTTTTATAATTTACTGTATGTGAATGTTGGGCAGCTGGCCCGGGCTGGCCGCGCCGGACCAGCCTGGGCCCCGAAGCGGGGCTTCCCACCCCGCAAGATTTACTGATCCAGCAGGCAGGCCACGCCCGGCAGCTCCTTGCCCTCCAGGAACTCCAGGGATGCGCCGCCGCCGGTGGAGATATGGGTCATCTTGTCGGCATAGCCCAGCTGGGCCACAGCCGCAGCACTGTCGCCGCCGCCGATGATGGTGATGGCGTTGGTGTCCGCCAGGGCCTTGGCTACAGCGCGGGTCCCCTCGGCAAAGCTGGGGAACTCAAACACGCCCATGGGGCCGTTCCAGATCACGGTGCCGGCGTCCTTGACGGCGGCGGTATAGGCTGCGATGGTCTTCGGGCCGATGTCCATGCCCATCATGTCGTCGGGGATCTCCATCGTGTCGTGGAGGACGGGCTTGGCGTCGGCGGAAAACTCCGCTGCGCACTGGGTATCCTCCGGCAGCAGGAGCTTGACGCCCTTGGCCTTCGCCTTTTCGATCATCTCATTGCAGTAGTCCAGCCAGTCGGCCTCCAGCAGGCTCTTGCCCACACTGCCGCCCTGGGCCTTGGCAAAGGTGTAGGCCATGCCGCCGCCGATGATAATGGTGTCAGCAATATCCAGCAGGTTGTTGATCACGCCAATCTTAGATGAGACCTTGCTGCCGCCCAGAATCGCCACCAGGGGGCGCTTGGGGTCAGCCAGCGCGCCACCCATGACCTCCAGCTCCTTCTCAATGAGGAAACCGCTGACAGCGGGCAGATAGGCGGCCACCCCGGCGGTGGAGGCATGGGCGCGGTGAACCGCGCCGAAGGCGTCGGAGACATAGACCTCCGCCATATCTGCCATCGCCTTGGCCAGGGCGGGGTCGTTCTTGGTCTCGCCCTTCTCAAAACGGGTATTTTCCAGCAGCAGGATCTGGCCGGGCTGGAGGGCGGCTGCCTTTGCCTTGGCATCCTCGCCCACCACATCGGCAGCCATGATGATCTCCTTGCCCAGCAGCTCGCCCAGGCGGGCCGCTACAGGGGCCAGGCTGAACTTGGGGTCCGGCCCCTCCTTGGGCTTGCCCAGGTGGGAGCAGGCAATCACCGCCGCGCCCTGCTCCAGCAGGTACTGGATCGTGGGCAGGGCGGCGCGGATGCGCTTATCATCTGTAATCGCGCCGGTGGCCTTGTCCTGGGGGACATTAAAGTCACAGCGCAGCAGGACCTTCTTGCCCTTTACATCAATGTCTTTGACTGTCTTTTTGTTGTAGTTCACTCTCTTATTTACTCCTTTCAAACTTGATTCCTTAAATTTGGTTTGATTGGTGAAATAACATGCGATGCGCTCTCTCCCTCTCCGGCCATCTCCCCAACGCCCTGCAGGCCGGGAAAGCCGTTCTGCCGCAGGGCCTCGTAGGCCAGGATCGCCGCGCTGTTAGCCAGGTTCAGGCTGCGCGCCCCCGCCACCATCGGCAGCCGGATACACCGCTCCTGGTACTTCTCCCGGAACGCCAGGGGAAGCCCCGCCGTCTCCTTGCCGAAAAACAGCCAACAGTTTGGAGAAAAGGCCGCCGCGCTGTAATCCCGGGGGGCCTTGGTGGTCGCCAGCCACAAATCCTCCGCCGCCTCCGGATAACGCTGGAAAAGCGCGTCCAGGGACGGGTGGACTGTCACCTCCACCAGATGCCAATAGTCCAGCCCCGCACGCTTCACGGCCCGGTCAGACACGTCGAAGCCCAGCGGCTCCACCAGATGCAGCCTGCTGCCCGTAGCGGCGCAGGTGCGGGCGATGTTGCCGCAGTTCGGCGGGATTTCCGGCTCTACCAGGACAATGTGCAGCACACAGTCTCCCCCTCCCCAGCTCTCCTCTTCAACAGCGTCATTGTAAAACAAATCTTCTCCGAATTCAAGCGTAATCAAATATTTTCTTGATAAATTTTACCATTAGCAATGGCCAACGCAGCCCCGTTTTTGCAAAACAACAAATTTCGTCAAACATCAGCAGAAAAGATTGTGCAAATAGCCCGACCGCTTTCCCATTCCCGCCCCACGCCAGGGAAAATATGCGCTTCTTGTAAATTCCCCCTTGCATAACGCGCCTCTTCTGATATAATAGAAACAACCATTTGGGAGGGGGAGATATCCATGGATAAAAAGTGTATTGTAATCTTTATGACCGAGGACGCCGCCCAGACCTACAATGGAAAACCGCTGATGCTGCAGGACGCATTATTTTGCCCCGTGCTGAACTGGTGTATGCGGGCATGGATGAAAAAGGGCGTCATGCGGTTTTTTGTTGTCTGTGACACAGACTACCACGATGAGGTGCTCTCCTGTGCGCCGCAAGGGGCCGCCGTGGCGGTGGGATCGGAGGACGACTACCACCGCGACATTGCCGACTTCGCCCGCGGCCGCTGGATTGAGGAGATCCGCGAGGCCATGATGCCGGTAGGCAGCATGATGCTCTCCTTCCACACGGTGCCGGAGCTGATCCGCCTCCAGCAGGCCGTAAAGGAGGACATCGCCATCTTCCACCAGAACACCGGGGTCAACGTCCTCTCCCCGGACAGCACCTACATAGACCCGCGCGTCACCATCGGGGCGGGCACCACCATCCTGCCGGGCACGGTCCTGCGGGGCCACACGGTTATTGGCTCCGGCTGCGAAATCGGCCCCAACACCCTGATTGAGGACTGCGAAATCGGGGATGGCTGCGTGGTCAACGCCTCCCAGGCCTATGGCAGCGTTTTGGGCCGGGATGTCCATGTGGGGCCCTATGCCCACATCCGCCCCGGCTGCACCGTCGGCGACGGCTGCAAGGTGGGGGCCTATGTGGAGATCAAAAACGCCCGCTTCGGCCAGGATACCAAGATGTCCCATCTGACGTATGTCGGGGATGCCGACGTGGGCAGCCACGTCAACTTCGGCTGCGGCACCATCACCTCCAACTACGACGGTTTCCAGAAGCACCATACAACCATCGGCGACCATGTGTTTATCGGCTGCAACACCAACCTGGTCCCCCCTGTCACGGTGGGCGACGGCGCGTACATCGCCGCCGGGACGACCGTGACCCGGGATGTGGAGCCGGACGCCCTGGCCATCGGGCGGGTCCGGCAGGAGAATAAGGCCGGCTGGGCCGAAAAACGCCGGGCGCTGGGCAAAAAGAAAAATTGAATAGCGGCCGCCAAGTGATCTCTTCCCACTGTACGACACGGGCCTGCCAGTAAGGCGCGCCCGCGGTAGATAACGACAATGACGAAGAAATGAGAGGGAGTTGTAATGTTCTCACACGGAAAAGACATGAAGGTTTTCAGCGGTAATGCCAATGTGGGCCTGGCAAAGGATATCTGCCGCCTGATCGGCATCCAGCTGGGCAACGCAGAGATCGGCCATTTCGCCGACGGGGAGGTATTTGCCTCGATTTATGAGTCCGTCCGCGGCTCTGACGTGTTCCTGGTCCAATCCACCAGCCGTCCCGTCAACGACAACCTGATGGAACTGCTCATCATGATCGACGCCATGAAGCGTGCCTCCTCCGGTCGCATCACCGCGGTGATCCCCTACTTCGGGTATGCCCGGCAGGACCGCAAGGCCAAGGCCCGGGACCCCATCTCCTCCAAGCTGGTGGCCAATATGCTCACCGCCGCCGGCGCGGACCGGGTGCTGACCATGGATCTCCACGCCGCCCAGATCCAGGGGTTCTTTGACATCCCGGTGGATAACCTCTACGGGAACCCCGTCTTTGTGGATTACTACGCGAAGAAGTTTGGCGAGAAGTGCGAGGAAATGATGGTGGTCTCCCCCGACGTGGGCTCCGTCTCCCGTGCCCGGGCGTTTGCCCAGAAGCTGCACATGAATATGGCGATTGTGGATAAACGCCGCCAGAAGGCCAACCAGTGCGAGGTCATGAACATCATCGGCGACGTGGCCGGCAAGGACTGCATCCTCTTTGACGACATGGTCGACACCGCCGGCAGCCTGTGCAACGCAGCCAAGGCCATCGTAGAGGTCGGCGGCGCGAAAAACGTGTATGCCTGTGCCTCCCACGGCGTGCTCTCCGGCCCCGCTATTGAGCGGATCAACAAGAGCGCCATCACAGAGCTGGCCTTCCTGGATACCATCGCCCCCATCGACCCCTCCCTCAGCAGCAAGATCAAGTACTTGACCGTGGCCCCCATGTTCGCGGAGGCCATTGAGCGGATCTATCAGGAAATCTCCGTTTCCAAGCTGTGGATCTGATTGCAAAAAAGTGCCGTCCAGGCACTTTTTTGCTGGATGCGGGGCAAGGCGGAGGACGCAGCCATACGCGCTTTGTACCCCCAAACTTTTGCCAGGAATTCTGATGATTGCTATAGTATGCCCCTTTCCTTCTGTATTTTACAAAACTGAATGGACACCATATAAAGGAGCGATTCCCCCATGCCTTTTGGAAACAGCGGCTCACAATGGCTTCTGGTCTGCCTGGGCAACCCCGGCAAGGACTATGAGGGCACCCGGCACAATATCGGCTTTATGGCCGCTGACGAGCTGGCCCGCCGGGAAAATGTGAAGATCAACAAGCTGCGCTACCGGGCCCTCACCGGCGAGATCAAGGCCGGCGGCCAGCGTGTGCTCGTCCTCAAGCCCCAGACCTACATGAACCTCAGCGGCGAGTCGGTCAAGCTGGCGGGCGGGTTCTACAAAATCCCGCCCGAACGGGTCCTTGTGATCTCCGACGACGTGGCCCTGCCCCTGGGCAAGCTGCGCATCCGTGCCGGCGGCAGCGCCGGCGGGCACAACGGCCTAAAAAATATCATCGCCCACCTGGGGACCGACCAGTTCCCCAGGGTCCGGGTGGGCGTAGGCGCGCCGGCGCACCCGGACCACGAAATGATCGACTGGGTGATCGGGCACTTCACCCCCCAGGAGAGGAAAACCGTGGATGAGGCTGTCGGCAGGGCCGTGGACGCAGCCCTCTGCGTGATGCAGCAGGGCGTCCAGGAGGCCCAGAACCGCTACAACTAATCCCCCAGCGTCCTTCAATCGGCGTCCCCTGTTCCCCTGCGGGAGACGGGGGGCGCTGTCATTTCCCTCTTGACAAATACCCTCAGGGGGTATATACTGGCTTTGACGGGAAGGGACCGGACATTCACCAAGGAGGAATTCCAATGGATGACCATTGCGACTGCCACAAGACAAGGGTGCGCAGTGAGGAAGAGCTGAAAAAGCTGTGCAACCGCCTCAGCCGCATCGAGGGGCAGGTGCGGGGGCTGCGGGAGATGCTGGCAAAGGACGTCTATTGCACGGATATCCTGATACAAGTTTCGGCCGTCAACGCCGCCCTGAACAGCTTCAGCAAGGAGCTCCTGAGCGAGCACCTGCGTACCTGTGTGGCGGACAATATCCGCCAGGGCAACGACGAGGTGATCGACGAACTGGTCGGCGTCCTGCAAAAGCTGATGAAATAAGCGCCGCGGCGCAGAGAGACGAGGTGGTTCCTATGAAACAGACCTTCAACGTAACCGGCATGACCTGCTCGGCCTGCTCCGCCCATGTGGAGAAGGCCGTATCCAAGGTGGACGGCGTGTCCGCTGTCAACGTGAACCTGCTCTCCAACAATATGCAGGTGACATACGACGAATCCGCCATCACACCAGAAAACATTATCGAGGCCGTCACCGCCTCCGGCTATGGGGCTTCTCTGCCCCAAAAACGGGCGGAAACCAAATCCGCCGCCCCCCGGGAGGACGTGGTGGCCGGGGAGCTCAAGCAGATGAAGCACCGTCTGGTGTGGTCATTTGTGTTTTTGATCCCCCTGTTCTATATCTCCATGGGCCATATGATGGGCGCTCCCCTGCCGGGTTTCCTGGTGGGGATGGAAAACGCCCTTGCGTTCGCCTTTACCCAGCTGCTGCTGACACTGCCTATCCTGTACCTCAACGACAAGTATTATAAGGTTGGATTCAAGACCCTGCTCCACGGCGCACCTAACATGGACTCCCTCATTGCCGTGGGCTCCATCGCCGCCGTGATCTACGGCGTATTTGCCATCTACCAGATCGGCTTTGGCCTGGGGCATGGGGACATGGCACTGGTGGCAAAGTACCACATGGACCTCTATTTTGAGTCCGCCGGCATGATCCTCACCCTGATTACCCTGGGTAAGTTCCTGGAAACCCGCTCCAAGGGCAAGACCAGCCAGGCGATTACCCGCCTGATGGATCTGGCCCCCAAGACCGCCCGGGTCCTGCGGGATGGCAGCGAGGTGGAGATCCCCGTGGAGGAAGTGCAGGTGGGAGATCGGATCGTGGTCCGGCCCGGCCAGTCCATCCCCGTAGACGGGGTGGTTGTGGAGGGTGTGTCCGCTGTGGATGAGAGCGCCCTCACCGGCGAGAGCTTGCCCGTGGATAAGGCCGCAGGCGACAAGGTGGCCGCGGCCTCCATCAACAAGTCGGGCTCCTTCGTATTCGAGGCGCTGCGGGTGGGCGAGGACACCACCCTGGCCCAGATGATCCGTCTGGTGGAGGAGGCATCCTCCTCCAAGGCCCCCATCGCCAAGCTGGCCGACAAGGTGGCTGGCGTGTTCGTGCCCGTGGTCATGTGCATTGCCGCCGTGACCGCCATTGTCTGGCTGATTTTCACCCACAGCGCCACCGAGGCCCTCACTGCCGGCGTAGCCGTGCTGGTGATCTCCTGCCCCTGCGCACTGGGACTGGCCACGCCGGTGGCCATCATGGTAGGTACCGGCAAAGGGGCGGAAAATGGCATCCTTGTCAAGTCTGCCGAGGCCCTGGAGACCCTGCACACCATTGACACTGTGGTGCTGGACAAAACCGGTACCCTCACCCAGGGCAAACCCCAGGTTACAGATGTCCTGCCCGCTCAGGGGATGACCGAGAATGCCCTGTTGGGCCTGGCGGCCTGCCTGGAGGCAGGCTCGGAGCACCCCCTGGGAGCGGCAATTGTAGAGGAAGCCGCCGCCCGCCAGCTGCCCCAGCAGCCGGTGGAGAACTTTGAGGCCGTTCACGGGCGGGGCGTCCGGGCCGCGCTGGGCGGCCATGTATGTCTGGCCGGGAACCGGGCCATGATGGAGGAGGCGGGGATCGACCTCTCCCCTTGGCTGGAAAAGGCCGAGGGCTTGGCCGCCCAGGGCAAAACGCCCCTGTACTTCGCCAAAGATACCACCACACTGGGCCTGATCGCCGTAGCGGACACCCCCAAGCCCACCAGCCGCAGTGCGGTGGCCGCTTTCCGCAACCTTGGCATCGACGTGATTATGCTCACCGGCGACAACCGCCGTACCGCCGATGCCATCGGCCGTCAGCTTGGTGTCACGGAGGTGATGGCGGAGGTCCTGCCCCAGGATAAAGAGCGGAAGGTCGCGGAGCTCCAGAGCCAGGGGCGGAAGGTCGCCATGGTGGGCGACGGCATCAACGACGCACCTGCCCTGGCCCGGGCAGATGTGGGCCTCGCCATTGGCGCAGGCACGGACGTCGCCATTGAAAGCGCGGATATCGTGCTGATGAAGAGCGACCTTCTGGATGCCGCCGCCGCGGTGGAGTTGAGCCGGGCCACCATCCGCAACATTAAACAGAACCTGTTTTGGGCATTTTTCTACAATACCTTGGGCATCCCCCTGGCGGCAGGCGTGTTTTTCCCGCTGCTCCAATGGCAGCTCAACCCCATGTTCGCCGCCGCCGCCATGAGCCTGAGCAGTGTATGCGTGGTATCCAATGCCCTGCGCCTGCGCTTCTTTAAGAGCAAGCCCCCTGCCGCTGTTGCCTCCAGCGAGCCCGCGGATTTCATCCCTGCGCCCGCTGTAGCAGCTCCCCAGCCAGAAGAACAACAACAAGGAGGAACCAATACTATGGCAAAGACAATGAAGATCGAGGGCATGATGTGCGCCCACTGCTCCGGCCGTGTGGAGAAAGCCCTCAACGACCTGCCGGGTGTCACCGCTACTGTAGATCTGGCAGGCGGTACCGCCTCTGTCCAGGGCGACGTCAGCGATGAGGCGCTGACCAAGGCTGTCACCGACGCGGGATATACCGTCGTCAGCATCCAGTAATCCGCATGGGGGTGCGGTACGCAGCCCCATGCACCTGAAAACCGCCCCAGATTGTACGGTCAGTACAATCTGGGGCGGTTTTCAGGCCATCCTATGAGGTCACTCCCGCTTCACCGCATCCACGGCCCGCAGGACCTGCTCCTTCACCTGCTCCAGGCTCCCCGTCAGGGTCGCCCCGGCAGCCATGGCGTGGCCACCGCCGCCCAGGAGGCGGCAGGCCTCTGTCGCATTCACCCGGCCGTTTGCGCCCGTGCGCAGGCTCAGTTTCCACTCGTCCGGGCGAAGCTCCCGCAGCACTGCGCCGCAGTCCACCCCCTCTACCAGTCCCGCCAGGGTGGACAGGTCCTCCGCATCGTTCTCCGAAGCGCCGACCCGCTCCATCAGGGCGATGGGGACGGCCATGAATACACCCCGCCCCTCGTGGAAGAACTCCATCCCCCCCAGCAGCGCAGCCTCCAGGGCAATGCGCTTGCGGCTCTTGGTACGGAAATGGCGTTTATTGACGGCAAAATAGTCGATGCCTGTCTCCAGCAGCGCAGCCGCCACCCGATGAGTGTTGGCGGTGGTGTTGGCGTAGACAAAGCAGCCTGTGTCCGTGGACACGGCTACATACAAGGGCAGGGCCACCGCCGTTGTGATCTCCCCCAGCTCCCTACAGATCTCATAGACGATCTCCCCGCAGGCGGCCCGGGAGGCGTCCACGCACTGGCAGGCCCCGAAGCCCTCAAAGGAGGGGTGGTGGTCGACTGCCAGGCCGATCTGGCCGATGTACGCCTCCGCCGCTGGGAAAAAGAGGCTTCTGGCGGCGACGTCCACGGATACGACGAATTCCGGTTGGAAGTCCGCCCCGGCCCAGCAGGGGGCGGCGTAAACGGCATTGGTCTGGGTGATATCCGGATTTTCCAGCAGGAAAGCGGTTTTGCCCAGCTGCCGCAGGGCGAGGCAGAGCCCCACGGCACAGCCGATGGTATCGCCGTCCGGACGGCGATGGGTCAGGATCAGGATCTTGTCCTTCTGCCGCAGCAGGGCGGCGGCCTCCTGGGGTGTCACGGCCATCATTCCTCTTCCTCCAAATTGATATGGGTATTGGCGGGGTTGGCGGGCTTGACTACCTCCGGGTTGCGCAGCATCTCCAGGATATGGGCCCCCTGCTCAATAGAGTCGTCGGCAATGAATTGCAGCTCCGGCGTATAGCGCAGGCGAAGAGCCGCCCCCAGCTCCCGGCGCAGATAGCCGGAGGCCGATTTCAGGCCCTTCATCATCTCAGCCTCCTGGCCCTTGTCCAGTGCAGAGATGAAAATCCGGGCGTAGCGCAGGTCGCTGGTGGTGTCCACATGGGTGATTGTTACCAGGGCGTTTTGCAGGCGCGGGTCTTTGACTGTACGCAGCAGCGTACTCAACTCGCGTTGGATTTCTTCGTTGATTCGTCCGATTCGGTTGCTTGCCATCGTGTATACCTCATTTCTTCTGTTCGGGGCCCCCTGGGGCTCCGCGCCCCAGACCCCCGGCCCACTTTTTGCCGCCAAAAAGTGGGCGGAAAAACCGCCAGCCCCCTGCTGGGGCTGTATCCCGGGCTATTTTTTTATTTTTTCGCCCAAGGGC
>JAAWKB010000042.1 GCA_022797115.1 Oscillospiraceae bacterium | reverse complement strand
CCTGCTCCAGCCCCCAGCTCACCACGTCCAGGCCGTCCTCCAGCAGGAGGCGGGCCAGACACACCTGCCGCATATCGCCGCCCAGTACGGCGATGGTTCGTTTCATACACATCCCCCCTCTGCTCCAGTGTATGCGCCGGCGGGCAAAGAGGAACCGCCCGCCGGGACATTCTCCCGGCGGGCGGCTCAAGATGGCTGGAACGCCCTGCGGCGGCGTCCAGAGGCAGTCGTTAATACTTGTGGATGTCCTCCAGGTCCATGACAAACACCACCACGCCGCCCACGCTCATCTGCACGGGCATCATGGGGATGGAGGGGTTGGGGCCTCCCGCCGACATGGACAGGTTGGAGTAGGTCATCTGCTGCCGCCGTCCGGCGCACCGCTTCAGGATATCCAGAACGGCCTGCATCTGGTGCTCCTCCACGCCGATCATCAGCGTCATGCTCCGCTTTTTCAGGAAACCGCCGGTGGAGCTGAGGACAGTGGCAAAGAACCCGCTCCGGTTCAGATCGTCCACAGTCTCCGCGTAGTCGTCGCCCTGGATCACCGCCAGCAGCATCTTCTTTTTGCTTTTCTCCGTGTCCATGAATGTCACCTCTTCTCTCAGGATATCCCCGCAAGGGGATCTATATCTCTATTATACCGCGCCTGGAAGGATTTGCAAGAAAAATCTGGCGGCAGGGGAAAATTCTCTTGTTCCGGCTCCCGCTCAGGGCCTCACGCCTCCCCCAGCAGCCTGCGCAGCATGGCGATCTCCTCCCCGTGGCCCTTGTCGTCGGTGGGAGTCTCCAGCACAAAGGGCAGGCCCCGCAGGGCGGGGTGGGTGATGACGCGGAGGATGGCCTCCGTGCCGATGGTCCCCTGGCCGATGAGGGCGTGGCGGTCCTTGCGGGCCCCCAGGGGGTTCATGCTGTCGTTGATGTGGATGGCCTTGAGCCGGGACAGGCCCACCGCCCGGTCAAAGTCCTCCAGCACCCCGTCCAGATCCCCTGCAATGTCGTAGCCCCCGTCGGAGACGTGGCAGGTGTCCAGGCAGACCCCCAGCCGGTCCTGGCACTGGGCCATATCCAGGATGATGCGCAGCTCCTCGAACCTCCCGCCGATCTCGCTGCCCTTCCCGGCCATGGTCTCCAGCAGGACCATGGTCTGCTGCTCCGGCTTGACGACCGCGTTGAGCATGTCCGCGATCTGGCGGCAGCCGGCCTCCACCCCCTGGCCCACATGGCTGCCCGGGTGGAAGTTATAGTAGTTGCCCGGCAAATACTCCATCAGCGCCAGATCCCCCGCCATCATCTCCGCGGCCAGGGCGCGGATGCCCTCGTCCTTGGAGCAGGGATTCATAATGTAGGGGGCGTGGGCCACGATGGGCCCGAACTGGTGCTCCGCCATCAGCTCCCGCAGCTTGCCCAGGTCTGCGGGATTGATTGTCTTGGCCTTGGCCCCCCGGGGGTTGCGGACAAAGCACTGGAAGGTGTTGGCCCCGATGGCCAGGGCCGCCTTCCCCATCTTATAAAAGCCCCCCGAGGAGGACAGGTGTGCGCCCAAATAGGTCATAGCAGTTTCTCCTTTGCATATTCCAACAGCATTGCCCGGTCGTTGGGCAGTTTTTCATCCAGCACCAGCTCCAGCAGTCCCTCCAAGGCGCGCCCCACTGCCGGGCCCTCCAGGCCCAGCGCCGTCAGGTCCCCGCCCTTCACCGCCAGCTGCCGCAGGGAGAAGCACGCCCCCTGCTCCAGCACCAGCGACAGCAGATCCTCCCACTGGTCCAGCAGCCGCTGCCGGCCCCGGTAGGGCTCCGCCTGGGCCAGGTTATCCGCCCGCTTCACCGCCAGCAGCAGCCGCAGCGTCCCCTCCCCATACCGGGCCAGGGCCCGCCGCACCGCCCGCTCGCTGAGGGCCAGTTCGCAGTCGTGGCGCTCCACCAGGGTCAGGATGGTCCTCCGGCTCTGGTTGTCAAAGCGCAGCCGCTCCAGAATCCCATCTGCCAGGGCCGTGCTCCGCCGCCAGTGGCCGTAGAAATGGCCCCGGCCCTCCCCGTCCAAAGAGAAGGTGCCCGGCTTGCCCAGGTCGTGGAGCAGCAGGGCATAGCGCACCTCCGGCACCGGCGGCGACGCCGCCACTGCCCGGGCCGTGTGCTCCCACACGTCGTAGCAGTGGTAGACGCTGCGCTGGTCAAAACCCACGCAGGGCAGGATCTCCGGCAGAAATACCCCCAGCACGTCCGGATAGGCCAGCAGGACCTCCAGCACATGGTCCCCGCACAGGATACCCGTCAGCTCCGCGTGGATGCGCTCAGGGGCGATGCGCCCCAGCAGCGGCGCACACCGGCGCAGGGCCTCCGCCGTGCCCAGCTCCACGGCAAAGCCCAGCCGGGAGGCGAAGCGCAGGCCCCGCAGGATGCGCAGCGCGTCCTCCTGGAACCGCTTCTCCGGCTCCCCCACCGCCCGCAGCACCCCGGCGGCCAGGTCCTCCCGGCCCCGGAAAGGGTCTGCCAGCGCACCGCGCCGGTCCATGGCGATGGCGTTGACGGTGAAATCCCTGCGGGCCAAATCCTCCCGCAGGGAGCGGGTGAAGGTCACATGCTCCGGATGGCGGCCATCCAGATAGTCGCCATCCCGGCGGAAGGTTGTCACCTCCACGCCCTGCCCGCCGGATTTTACCGTCACCGTGCCATGCTTCAGCCCCGTGGGCAGGGCGTTGGGCGCGAACAGCGCCAGCGCCGCCTCCGGCTCCGCGTCCGTCGTCACATCCCAGTCCCCGGGCGTCCGCCCCAGCAGCAGATCCCGCACCGCGCCGCCTACGCACCACGCCTCGTACCCGGCCGCCTCCAGGCGGGCCAGGACTTCTTCTACCGCCTCCGGAAGATTGTCCATCCGCGTTCCCCCCTTCTATCATGGAAGATGGAAAGGAATTTTTCCTTCCCGGTTATTTTTTGAAAAAAACAGGCATAGTATGAGTGGAAATATTGGTTGCGCATCAGCCGCTCTTATAGTATAATACATTCTTGCAAAAAAGGCAAATACCGGCAGACCACTGCCGTTTGGGAAGGAACCTGTTCCATGACCCCTATCGCTACTAAAATCCAGCCCTACATCGCCCCCGGCCGCCGGGTCCATCTGGCTGGCATCGGCGGCGTATCCATGAACCCACTGGCCCAGGTGCTCCACAGCATGGGCCTGCATGTCCAGGGCAGCGACCAGTCCGGCAGCGAGGCGGTGGAGCGCCTGCGCGCCATGGGCATCGCGGTCCATGTGGGCCATGAGCCCCAGGACATCGCGGGGGCGGAGTTTGTCATCCGCACCGCCGCTATCCACGACGACAACCCGGAGATTGCCGCCGCCCGGGCCGCCGGCATCCCCGTCTTTGAGCGGGCGGAGGCATGGGGCGCCATCATGCGCCAGTATGGGAACGCCCTGTGCATCGCGGGTACCCATGGCAAGACCACCACCACCTCCATGGCGACCCATGTCTTTATGGCCGCCGGGAAGGACCCCACGGTCATGATCGGCGGCACCCTGCCGATGCTCCACAGCGGCTACCGCATCGGCGGGGGGGACACCATCATCCTGGAATCCTGCGAGTACTGCAACAGCTTCCTTCATTTCTTCCCCACCGTGGCGGTGGTGCTGAACGTGGAGGCGGACCACCTGGACTTCTTCAGGGATTTGGAGGATGTGAAGTCCTCCTTCCGCCGCTTTGCCCAGCTGGTCCCGCCGGAGGGGCGGATTGTCGCCAACGCCGGCGACCCCAACGCCATGGACGCGCTGCGGGGCCTGCCCCTGTTCACCTTTGGCTTTGAGGACGGGGTGGACTGCCGGGCGGCGAACATTGTCTGGAACCAGGGCCGCCCGTCCTTTGATGTGATGGTGCATGGGGAGCTCTACACCCAGCTGTCCCTCCAGGTGGCCGGCCGGCACAACCTGCTCAACGCCCTGGCCGCCGCCGCTGCCGCTTATGTGCTGGGGATTCCCGGCGATGCGGTGCGGACGGGCCTGGAGGCGTTCTCCGGCGCGGGCCGCCGCTTCGAGTTCAAGGGGGAATGCAACGGGGCCAGGGTCTACGACGACTACGCCCACCACCCCAGTGAGCTCCACGCCCTGCTGGAGATGGCGAAGAGCCTGGGCTACCAGCGGGTGGTCTGCGCTTTCCAGCCCCACACCTACACCAGGACACGGGATTTGTTCGCCGGCTTCGTCCAGGAGCTGAGGGCCGCAGATCTGGTGGTGCTTACGGACATCTTTGCCGCCCGGGAGACGAACACCACCGGCATCTCATCCCAGGACCTGGCCTGGGAGATCCCCGGCTCCCTCTACTGCCCCTCCCTCCCGGAGGCGGCGCAGAAGCTGCGGGAGCTGGCCCGGCCCGGGGATCTGATCCTCACCGTGGGCGCTGGTGATATCTATACGGTAGGGGAGGCCGTGGTGGGCTGAACCACTGTGGAAAACCACCAAAAACACCTGTTAAAAATTTATCAAAATATCCATTGTATTTTTCCGCCCCATATGGTATGATAACAGTGTCAAAAGGGAGTAGTTCCCCGGCAGGCGGCGCAAAAGCCGTCCGGGCGGAGGTTGGGCAGATGCCCGATCACCGCAATAAAAGCCTGGGGCGCGCACCGTCAGGACGGCCCTGCAGGGCCCGGGACGCGCGGAGATCTCCATAGCTGGAATCTTAACGAGACTTTTACCGGAAGGTAGAAGTCTCGTTTTTACATACCCGGGTGTGTGAAAACGGGCTCCCTCCCTTTGACAAACCACCCCGGCCGGGGTATCGGGAACATGTGAGAGAAGGAAACAGGGATAGACAGATTAAAGGAGGAAAACTATGGATACTTTGCTGAAATTTTTACCAGTCATTATCATTGCCGCCGCTTTGCTGCTGCTGGTGGTGGCCGGCTATCTGAAGGCGCCGCCGGACACCGCGTACATTATCTCCGGCTTGGGGCGCAAGCGAATCCTCATCGGCAAGGCCGGCTGGCGGGTACCGTTCTTCGAGCGGGTGGATAAGCTCTCCCTGCGCATCATGCAGGTGGACGTGAAGACCAGCGAGGCCGTGCCTACCAACGAGTTTATCAATGTCACTGTGGACGGCGTCGCCAATGTGAAGATCAGCTCCGACCCGGAGCTGCTCAAGCTGGCCGCCGAGGCCCTGCTGGGCAAGCGGCCCGAGGAGCTGGTGGGCCTGGTCACCCAGGTGCTGGAGGGCAACATGCGCGAGATCGTGGGCTCCGTGGGGCTCAAGGAGATGGTCCAGGACCGCCAGGGCGTGGCCCGGAAGATCACAGAGAATGTGGTCCCCGACATGCGCAAGCTGGGCCTGGAGGTTGTCAACTTCAACATCCAGAACTTCAAGGACGGCGCCGGCACCATCGAAAACATGGGTATTGACAATGTCGAGCAGATCCGCAAAAATGCCCAGATCGCCAAGGCCAACGCCCAGCGCGATATCGCCATTGCCACCTCCCAGGCCCAGCAGGAGGCCAATGCCATCAAGGTGCAGTCGGAGAAGATGATTGCCGAGCAGGACGCCGCCCTGGCCATCCAGCAGGCGGAGATGCAGGTCAAGGCCGACACCAAGCGGGCGGAGGCCGACGCGGCCTACTCCATCCAGCAGGAGACCCAGCGCAAGACCATTGAGGTCACGCGGGTCAGCGCGGACATTGCCCGCAAGGAGAAGGAGGCCGAGCTGGCTGACCGGGAGATCGCCCTCAAGGAGCGCCAGCTGGACGCGGAAGTCCGCAAGCAGGCGGACGCCATGAAGTACAAGGCGGAGAAGGAGGCCGAGGCCGAGCTGGTCCGCCGCCAGCGGGAGGCGGACGCCAAGGCCTATGAGGCACTCAAGGAGGCCGAGGCCCGCAAGGCCCAGGCCGAGGCGGCCCGTTTCTCTATGGAGCAGGAGGCCGAGGGTATCCGGGCCAAGGGCCTGGCGGAGGCGGAGGCCATCGAGAAGAAGGCCGAGGCCCAGAAGAAGATGGGCGAGGCGTCGGTGCTGGAGATGTACCTCAACGCCCTGCCCGAGGTGGTCAAGAACGCCGCCTCCCCCCTGGCCCAGACCGACCGGATCGTCATGTACGGCGACGGCAACTCCACCAAGCTGGTCAAGGATGTCATGTCCTCTGCCAGCCAGGTGATGGACGGCGTGCGGGAGTCCACAGGGCTGGACCTCTCCGCCCTGCTGGCCGGTGTGGTGGGCGGCAGGATGGCCGCGCAGCCTGTCACCGTGGAGGTGAAGGCCGCCAGCGAGGAGCAGCCCAGCGCGAAGGCCGCCTCCAGCCAGGAGGACGATCCAGGGAAGCAGGTGTAATCCCAGGCAAACGATCAGGCCCGGCGGCTTTTGCCGCCGGGCCCTTGTTCATCAAACGCTTATCTGCCCAGATCAAACCGGAAGACCGCGCCCTCCTCCCCATAATGCTCGTTGGGGACCCAAAGCGCCGACCTGTCCGTCAGGTTGTAGACCACGCTGTGGACGGTACAGCTGTTGCTGTCGTCGTTGTTCCAGCTCCTGCGGCCTACGATGGACAGGATCTCCATGGCCGCCGCCTCGTCCGCTACCATACCGCCGGTCTGGGCCAGTTCCTCCCCAATGCGCTGGTAGCGGTCATAGCCCTTTTTCTCCCCGTCCGAGCCGTAGTAGCCGGGCTGGATGATGAAGTTGGTGATCCACTGGTAATCGCTGTCGGCCTCCGCCTGCCCAATGTGGCTGTCCGCGTCGTTATATGTCACCACCAGCTCCCGTTTTGTCCCGTCGGTGTCCGTCTGGTTGGTCTCCCCCACCCACTCCAGGATGGCGCTCCTGCCGCTGGCGTCGGCCACCATGTAGTGGTAGGAGGTCTTTGCCGAGTCGTGGAGGTCATAGCTGGAGGCGATCTCCACGGCCTCATCCACGTCGTCCGCATAGTCCAGAATCAACCGCAGCAGGGTGGTGGAGGTCAGGTCGGGCCGGTCTGTCCGCTGGTCCGTGGGCACGGAGTCCCCGCCCTGGTAGGTCATGTATATCCCGCAGGCCACACCCGCATCGTTGACGCCGTCCAGGGGGATGTACGGCACAGCCAGGCAGGTGATCCGGTTTGCCAGCCCATCCACATCCTTCTCCACGTCAAGGCCCAGGAACTGGAGGTCTACCGTGGAGATGGAGGCGTGGCGGCCCTTGTTGGCCTGGGTGCGCACAATGCAGGTATTGGTCTTGGAGAAGTCGTAGTTCCGTGCAAACAGCCGGCTGCCGTCCTCTGCGGCGGCGGTAAAGGATGAGCAGGCGATCTCCGTTTCGCTGATGTTCATCTTGACCAGCCCCTTGGTGATCTTCCCGGTGATAAAGTCGATCAGCTCCTTGTCGCTCTCCGCGCCGCCCTGGGCGACAAACTCGTCCAGATAGAAGCCGCCCTTCACGTCCATACGGTAGACAGCCCCGTCCAGATGGGCGTCATCCCGCTCCCGGATCAGCGTCATGCTGGCCAGGGAGAAGATCTCGTTGTGCCAAAGGGCAAATACTGCGGCCAGCAGAACCAGCACCACAGCGGCAACCACCGCTGCGGCTGTCAGAAGGCGTTTCTTCCAGAGCTTTTTCGGTTTCGCGGTTTGTTCCATAGATCGGTTCCTCACATTTTCAAGTATTGTTGTATCGCAGAAACAGGTACGCTGCAAAGTTGCAGCTTCAACTTTGGCATCATACACCCAAAAAGTTGAGTTGTCAACTTCTTTCTGGGGAGAAGCTTCCTGATTGGCTGACCATGCGCGGGGGATGGCCCCAATCCCCTAATTTCCGCCCGGTCCAGACAATTTCCGAAAATAAGATCGACCTTTCTTCCAAACTGTGGTAGACTGTAGTTACCGCTATGACAACCGCCATATGCCATATGATAAATAAATCCCAAGGGCTTGCCGCCTGCTTTTCACAGGTGGCAAGCCCTTGGGATTTGCCTGGACAATTTTCCGAAATGTTCTCTAAACTATGGGATTCGATTTGCTTTATCAGCGGCCAGCCCCAGCGGAATGGGCTGCCCGCTGGCCCTGGTGGGCCACGGGACGCCAGGTTTTCGTATCCCGGAACAGGGAGGCCACCTGAAGCGGCAGCCAGGAGGCCATGAACACAGGAAACAGCAGGATCGCCTTGGTCATCCTCTGGAGTTCGTAGCCGCCCAGCAGGCACAACGCCACTCCCAGCGCCATGCCGCCTACGCTATACAGCCCCAGGCCGCAGGCGGCCAGCAGGAGGGCGTTTCCATCCCCCTGAAGGGCGTTGGCCAGGATGCCGCCCGCCAGCAGTAGCCCGGAGAGGGCCTGGGTGAAGGGGGCCAGCAGGAACATGGTGAGATCCCAGCGGAGCATGGGGCGCGGGACACTCCCACGCCAGAGCTGGCCCAGCTCCTGCTTGCCAACCTGCATCACGCCGCTGCACCAACGCTTGCGTTGGCGCAGGGACAGCCGGAAGCTGGTGGGCTCCTCATCGTAATTGACCGCATCCGGCACCCAGCAGACCCGATGGCCAATCCTGGCGCACTGGGCGGCAAACTCTGCGTCCTCGGCAATCGTGGAGGTATTCCAGCCACCCAGCTCATCCAGCACCTCCCGATGCACAGCGAAGCCACTGCCCACCAGCTTGGCGGACAGGCCGCAGGCGGCCCGGGGCCTGTTCCAGATCAGGTCGAAGCAGGCCTTATATAGCCCGTAGCACCCCGAGACGCCGCTGGCAGCGGGATTACCCGCCTTTGTCCGGGACTTGCAGACCGTGGCGCCAGCGGCAAAGGCATCGTTCATCCGGGCAAGATAGTCCGGCTCCAGGACATTGTCCGCATCAAAGACCAGGAAGGCGTCGTAGCCCTGGGGCATCAGCTGGGCAAATGCCTGGTGGAGGGCGTCACCCTTGCTGGACACAGGCCCCAGGCAGTGGAGAATCTTTGCGCCCGCGGCGGCGGCCGCCGTTTCCGTGAAATCGGTACAGTTGTTGGGGACCACATAAATATCCCGCAGCGCAGAGGGGTATGCCTGGTTCAGCACGCTGTAGACCAGGTTGCCAATGACTGCCTCCTCGTTCCGGGCGGCGACTACCACGGCAAACCGGGTCTGCGGCGCGGCGCAGGGGTACCGTTTCCGCCGCCGCAGGGCGAATAGGGCCACCGCTGCAAAATAGATCGTAAAAATTTTCAGTCCGAAGCTCAACAGCAGAAATATCTCGTCCATATAATTCATCATGACAGCCCCTCCCCGGCAGACGGCAATTTCTGAAAGGTGGTATGCCTCAAATCATAGCACAGAAAGTTTAAAATGAAAGGCCCTTAAAGTTTAAGGATTCCTTAATGGCAGGTTCTTAAACAAGGCTTAATAAAACGCCCTCTTTATTCTTAATGGAGGATATGATAAAATACGTCTGAAAGGTGGGAGAAGACCAATATGGCAAATATTCTGATCTGCGACGATGAGCGGGACATTGTCTCCGCTCTGAAAATCTATCTCGCCTCGGAAGGCTACACACTCTTTGAGGCATATACGGGGCGTGAGGCTCTGGAGATCGCCCACAAGCACGAGCTCCATCTCATCCTCATGGATATCATGATGCCTGAGATGGACGGCATCTCCGCCACCGCCAAGCTGCGGGAGGAATGCAACGTACCCATCATCCTGCTGACTGCCAAGAGCGAGGATACCGACAAGGTGCTGGGGCTCAATGTGGGGGCGGACGACTACATCACCAAGCCCTTCAACCCCATCGAGGTCCTTGCCCGGGTCCGCTCCCAGCTGCGCCGGTATACCACACTGGGCGGCCTGGAGCAGAAGCCCAGCAAGCTGGTGATCGGTGGGATTGTCCTGGACGATGAGACCAAGGCCGTCACTGTGGACAGCGAACCGGTAAACCTCACCCCGATTGAATACAATATCCTGCTCCTGCTCATGCGCCATCCGGGCCGGGTCTACTCATCCGCCCAGATTTACGAGCAGGTCTGGAACGAGACCGCCTTTGGCTCCGAGGGGGCCGTGGCGGTCCACATCCGCCACCTGCGGGAGAAGCTGGAGATTGACCCCTCCAATCCCCGCTACCTCAAAGTCGTCTGGGGCTTGGGCTATAAAATGGAGCCTTGACGGCCTTCCTATGGATCGTCTTTGATAGGAGGTACTATGAGAAACAGATTGTGTGCTGCGCCGGGCCGCTGCCCGGAGGTACGGAGGGCTGTGCGATGAAAACTGACCTGCGCACAAGCCTCGCGGCTAAATGCGCCGCCCTGGTCCTGCTGGCGCTGGTGTCCATGGGGGCGGCCATTGGGAGCTTTGCCGTGGTGCTGCTCAGCTGCGCCTACGGCACGGCGGATTCCTTCCAGGAGGATCTGCTGTGCCAGGAGCCTCTGGAGGGCGCCATGTATACCGCCGTTCACTATGTAACGGATGAGGAATCCGCCTACTATTACCGCACCCGGCTGGAGCGGTACGGCGGCTTCTCCGCCCAGATCTATGACGGCGAGATCGCGGATGGGGTCCTGGTGGGGGCCTGGTCGGAGCGCCCAGCCGAGCAGCTGGCCAGCCGCACACTCCGCGTCGAATCCACCAAGGCTGCCAGCGGGTACTATACTGCGGTTGGATGGCTGTCCAGTCAGATCCCCACAGGCACAAATTTTGCCCTGCGCTACGGCCTTTATAACCAGCTCCACGCCCTGCCCTTCGGCATCACCGTCCTGCTGACGCTGCTGCTCTACGCCGGTGCGGCCCTGCTGCTGGTGTTCCTCTTCTGCGCCGCCGGGCACCGGGCGGGCCGGGAGGGGATCGTCCTCAACTGGCAGGACCGCATCCCACTGGATCTCTACCTGCTGTGCGCCGCCGGCCTGTTCAGCCTCGCCCTGGCCATCAGCCTGGAGCGGCACGGGATGCCTGTCGCCCTGGAGGCTGCGATGGCCAGCACTGGGGTGATGGCTGCCGGGGGTATCGCCCTGGCTACCCTGCTGACCATGGCCTCTCGGCTGAAAAAGGGTAAGTGGTGGCGCAATACCCTCTGCTGGCGGTTTTACCGCTGGTGCCGGAAGCTGTGGCGGGCCCTCTGGGTGGCTACGGTGGAACTGGTGCGTATCCTGCCTATGGCCTGGCGGAGCGTGCTGTGTGTGGCAGGGATATTGGGCGTACAGTCCTTCCTGACGCTGGTCATGTTCGAGAGCAGCAGCGGCGGATTCTTTTTCCTGCTCACCCTCTTCTTTGACGCCGCCCTGGTGGTTGCCGCGGCGTGGCTGACCCTCCAGCTCCAGAAAATCCAGGACATGGGCGCGGCCCTGGCGGCGGGGGATCTGGACGCGAAGCTGGACACGGAAAAGCTGTTTTTTGACGTGAAGCGCCACGGGGAGAATCTGAACGCCATCGGCGTGGGCATGAACAAGGCGGTGGAGCAGCGGATGAAGTCCGAACGGCTGAAAACTGAGCTCATCACCAATGTCTCCCACGACATCAAGACCCCCCTGACCAGCATTGTCAGCTATGTGGACCTGCTGAAGAAGGAGGAACTCCCCCCTGCCGCCGGCGAGTATCTGGCCGTACTGGACCGGCAGGCCAACCGGCTGAAAAAGCTGACGGAGGACCTGGTGGAGGCCAGCAAGGCGTCCACGGGCAACATCGCCGTTTCCCTGGAGCCTATCGTGGTCAACGAGATCATCCACCAGGCTATCGGCGACTACGACGAGAAACTGGCCGCCGGGCGGCTGGAGGTGATTGTCAACACCTATGAGGGGAATCTGATGGCCCTGGCCGATGGCCGCCTGCTGTGGCGGGTGCTGGACAATCTCCTGAGCAATGTGTGCAAGTACGCCATGGCCGGTACGCGGGTCTATGTGGATCTGGCTGCACAGGACCACCAGATCCTGCTCTCCATCAAGAACATCTCCCGCGACCCGCTGAATATCAGCGCCGATGAGCTGATGGAACGCTTTGTCCGGGGCGACACCTCCCGCCACACGGAGGGCAGCGGCCTGGGACTGAACATCGCCAAAAGCCTGATGGACTTGATGGGCGGCGGCTTTAACCTGAGCGTGGACGGGGATCTGTTCAAGGCGGAGCTGACCCTGCGGGCGTAATTAATAAGTTTTTTTCTACTGCTTGTATAAAATTTACAAACACCGTCCATACTGGAGGAAAGAATTCCAGTATGGACGGTGTTTTATGATGAAATTGCGCAACAAAATTGTTCTTTCCGCCCTGGTGGGCCTCCTTGCCATGCTGCTCTACAGTACGCCCATGTGGTGGGGCGTCCTCTTCTCCCCGATTACCCAGCCTCTGACCACCGCAGAGTCCACCGAGGCAGCGGATGAGGGGGTCTGCTGGGAATCCGACGGGACGGTCCTGCGCTTTAAGTCTCTTGATTTACTTCTCTCTTTCCTACACTGAACAGTAAGGCTTTAGCAACATTGTTCCACCTTTGCGGGTTTTAGTCCCCAACGGATGTGTGTTCCTTACAGACATCCCCGAGGGGACGGCCCGCTTTTACATTCAGGACAGCAGCAGCGTGTCGTCGGCCTCGTCGCTCCCACTGGCCTTCTCAAACAGCTCCAGCAGCTGGGGGACAGTCAACTGCCGTTTCTCCTCACCAGCCACGTCCACCACAATCCGGCCGTTAAACATCATAATCAGCCGGTTGCCGTGGGCAATGGCATCCTTCATATTGTGGGTAATCATCAGGGTGGTCAGATGGTCCCGTCCCACAATACGCTCTGTGGCATCCAGCACCTTGGCCGCCGTTTTGGGGTCCAGCGCGGCGGTGTGCTCATCCAGCAGCAGCAGCTTCGGTTTTTGCAGCGTGGCCATCAACAGCGTCAGCGCCTGACGCTGCCCGCCGGAGAGCAGGCCCACCTTGGATGTCAGCCGGTCCTCCAGGCCCAGGTCCAGGATTTTCAGCATCTCCCGATACTGCTCCCGCTCCGCTTTACCGATCCCCACCCGGAGGGTGCGGGGCTTGCCGCGGCGCATCGCCAGCGCGAGATTCTCATCAATCTGCATGGTTGCCGCTGTCCCCATCATGGGGTCCTGGAAGACGCGGCCAATATATTTGGCGCGTTTGTGCTCCGCCAGATGGGTCACGTCCACGCCGCCGATGGTGATGGTCCCCCGGTCCACCGCCCAGACGCCCGCCACGGCGTTGAGCAGGGTGGATTTGCCTGCGCCGTTGCCGCCGATGACCGTGACAAACTCCCCCTCCCGGATGTGGAGGGACAGCCCCCGGAGGGCGGCCTTTTCATTGACGGTACCGGCGTTGAAGGTCTTGTCGATCTGGCTGATCTCAAGCATTGCTCCGGCCCCCTCTCGTAGTGCGCTTGGCGAAATAGCGGCCCTTCCAGTAGGGCACGGCCAGGAACAGGGCGACAATGACGGCAGAGATCAGCTTTAAATAGTTGGTATCAATGCCGCTGAGGCTGACGACTGCCTGGATAACCGCATAGTAGATGATCGCGCCGGTGGACACCGCCAGCAGCTTCATGGCGAAGTTGCGGAAAACACGGGAGAACAGCACCTCACCGATAATCACAGCGGCCAGCCCGATGACGATTGCGCCCTTGCCCATGCTGGAGTCCGCAAAGCTCTGGTACTGGCTGAGCAGTGCGCCGGAGAGGGCTACCAGTCCGTTGGAGAGCATCAGGCCCAGCACCTTGCCAACGCTGGTGTTGATGCCCTGGGCCCGGGCCATGTGGGGGTTGGCCCCGGTAGCCCGCAGGGAGGCCCCCAGCTCTGTGCCGAAGAACCAGTATAGTACGGCGATAATCGCCGCTGTGAACAGGCCCACCACAAGGATGGGATGGCGGTAGGCGGGGTAGTCCCCCTTTGCCACCCCCTGGACGAACCGCAGCGACACCAGCAGACGGTTCAGGTTGGCCTGGTCAATGACATTGATGGCCACATTGGCTTTCATCCCCATAATGGCCAGGTTGATGGACCACAGGCCCAGCTGGGTGAGGATGCCCGCCAGGATGGCGGGGATTCCGCAGGCGGTGTGCAGGAGCCCCGTCACAAACCCGGCCAGCATCCCAGCCAGCAGGGCTGCCAGCAGGGCCAGCCACAGGTTGGCGCCCGCGCCAAAGAGTACGACGAACACAGCGCCCCCTGTACAGAAGGAGCCGTCCACGGTCAGGTCCGCAATATCCAAAATTTTGTAGGTAATGTATACGCCGATTGCCATAATGCCCCAGATCAGCCCCTGGGATACGGCCCCCGGCAGCGCGCCGATGAATCCCATCATAAGCAGACGCTCCTCTCTATTTCCTCTTACTCCGCGGCAATCGCCTCATAGCCCTCCGGCGGGGTGAGGCCAAGGGCTTCACAGGTGGCCGGATTGTACTTCTTGACGAACTCGGGCGCGTACTCGACCGCCATCTTGGAGATATCCGCCTGCCCGGTCAGGATCTGGGCGGCCATCTCGCCGGTCTTGTAGCCGATGTCATAGTAGCTGATGGAGAGGGTGGCGACCCCGCAGCCGGCGCAGATGCCCTCCTCACCCACAAACACAGGGGTATTGCCCCGGCAGATGTTGTCGATAATGGGGGTGTTGGAGGCGGCGGAGTTATCGGTGGGGATATACAGCACATCGCTGGCGTCAGCGGCAGTCTGGCACACAGCGGCAATGTCGTTCGAGTCAGAGAAAGCATACTGGGTGCAGGTAAAGCCCATTTCCTCCAGATACCCCTGGACGGTGTCCACCTGGTACTGGCTGTTGGGCTCGTTGGAGCAGTAGAGCAGGCCGACGGTCTTTGCGTCAGGGCACCACTCCTGGATCATGGCCGCCTGCTGGTCCAGCGGGGCCAGATCAGAGGTACCGGAGATATTGCCGCCCACGGTGCCGGAGAAGTCCGGGATGTTGAAGGCAACGCCGTACTCAGTGACGGAGGTGCCCAAAATGGGGATGTCGGCCGTGGCGGCGGCAGCGGCCTGGAGGGCCGGGGTGGCGTTGGCCATGATGAGATCCACGCCCTGGGAGACAAAGGAGGTGGCAATGGTGGAGCAGGTGGCGGGGTCATTGGCCGCGTTTTGCAGGTCAATTTCCACCTGTCCGGGGAGCAGATCGTTCAGCGCGGCCTGAAATCCCTCGGTGGCGGCATCCAGGGCGGGGTGGGTGACCAGCTGGGAGATGCCCACAACATAGGTCTTCCCGTCTGTTCCGGCGGGGGCCGTGCTGCCGCTGGGGGATGAGGTGTTGTTGCCGGAGCTGCCGCAGGCGGCCAGGCCCAGCGCGATTGCCCCGGTCAGGAGCAGAGCAAACAGTTTCTTTTTCATTTTGATTGATCTCCTTATTATCAATAGAAGCCTGATGGACAGATCAGGCGCTTTATTACTATATAGCTTTAAATAGATAAAGTCAACTATCGGTTTGCACAAACTACAGTAAAAAGTTTGAAAATTTTATATCATATTGCACGACTCTTGTATGTGCTGTCTGCCCGCATTTGATACATCCCTTTGAAAAACTTTTGATTTTTTCTGCATCCGCTTGGATTGGCAAAAAAATAGCCAGGCCCGCCCGGGCCCGGCTATCTCTGTTATGATCTCCCCTCGATCCGTTCCAGCAGTAACAGCAGCGCCGCCTGCTGGCCCTCTGTCTGGGGCGCCCCGCCGCCCTGCTGTACGCTGTGGATGGCATCCCACAGCAGGCCCTTCCCCTCGGCCAGATCCTGGTCTGCCTCCGGGCAGGAGAGTAATTTCTCCAGGGCTGCCGTCTGCTCCCCCAGGGGATAGGCGGACAGCTCATCCAGGAAGGTGAAGGGCTGCTCGTAGAGGCGGTAGTATAGCGACTGGGCAGACGCTTCGCTGGGCTCCATCACCCCACCCTGTACCAAGGTCCAGGCCAGGGAGCCGGGGAAGGCCAGGGACTCCGGAAACACATCGCTGGGGATGCGGCTGGCCAGCTGGACGCAGCTCCCGTCCTCCTGGACCTGGAATACCAGCATGTGGGTTTCATCAGACCAGCCGCCAACCCAGCCGTCCTCCGTTACATAGGTGCCGCCGGCCAAAACCACATCCCCTGGATTGGCCGCTTGGAGCTCGTAGGCGAAGTCGTAGACCTCCACCCGCAGACCCTCCGGCAGTTTGCCGTAGAGGGAGGGGTCTACCAGCTCCAGACGGGTCAGACGCTGATCAACCCACTCCAACGGCACCTGGCCATCATACTGCCACCGCTCCCTGGCGTCATAGGCCGCTGCGAGGGCCGCCTCCCGGACCGGTTGGGGAATGTCCGCTCCCCCGGCCGCGCCGGTGACTCCCAGCCGCCGCAGGTTCTCCGACAGGGATTCCCGGAAGAATTCGTCCCCGGGCCCGCAGTCGTTCTGCATGTCTGTGTAGAGGTACGCCAGCTCCCCCTCCGGGGGAAGCAGGAAGTAGAGGTACTCGCAATTCGGGTACCCGGGGCTCCTCCAGCCGTCCTCGTCCAGGTACATGCCCCCAGCTACCATTACCTTGTCCGGGGTGGTGGTGTGCAGCTCATAGTTATAGCGGTAAACTTCAATGATTGTGCCGTCAATCTGTTCATAGAAGGGCCCGGCAAGGCTCTCAATCCGCCAGTCGTCGTAGTCCGGCTGGCTGGGGTCCTCATGGGCCCTCCGGCGGCAGTCGTCGAACAGCTCTTGAAGATTCCCTTTTAACGTGGCAATCACCTCGTCCGGCCCGCTGACGCCGGGGGAGAGGTGGCCGGACGCTGTCCGGTCCCGCTTGTAGAGCAGCAGGCTTTCGCCGTCGAAGTAGAGCTCCCGGAAGGCGGCAGCGTATACCCCACCCGCCTCGGTGGTCACGCTGCCCGTCAGCGGGATATGCCAGTCCGGGCCAGTAGGCCAGCCAAAGTTGAGATAGCGGGCCTCCGGCCAGGCCGCTGTTACCAGGGCGTTGATATCCGCCAGGTAGATCTCCCCTTCCCGCTGGAAGTAGAGGTAGGGGCCTGTGTGGTAGTTCCACGCCAGTTCGTCCATATTATCCCCGTCCCAGTCGGCTTGGGTGGCCTCGTTGGCGCAGCCCGCCAGCAGGCGGGGAATCCCGGTTTCATCAAAGTAGTAGTAGTCCAGGGCGTTGTAGGCCATGCCCCGGGGCGCGCAGAGGACAAAGCCGTCGTGGCCGAAGAGGTCCATAAACTCATACGCCCCGTACCCCTGTGTGTATGCGGCCTCCTCCCTACAGAAGCGGAGCAGGGTATCCCCGTCCCGGACCGCCCAGTATTTGATGTCCGCATCCTCCAGCGCCTGGTAGCAGACGATGCGTTTCCCGTTGGCAAGGACCTGGTCTGCCAGGACCTCCCCCATGGTGTCTGCGGAGACCTCATCCGGCTCCATTTGCCGGAAATCCTCCGGCTGATACGGCTCCAAATCTGTCAGGGGGATGGTCAGTACCAGCTCCCCCTCCGGCGGGGCCTTTGTGCCCGCGGGCTGGGGCGCAGGCTCCTGGGGTTCCGCAATCCCCAGCAGATGGGCCGGGCGGTCACAGGGGAGGTTGGATCGGAACCAGTACCCGCCGGAGCCGTTGTCTTGCAGGGTGGCGCACTTCCAGCCCTCCGCATAGTAGGTATCGTCGTAGTAGAGGCAGATATCCCCGCCCTTCCGCTCCCCGGCGGCGATGGACACCTCCCCCCGGTAATTGGTGTCCCCGTGGGCCCAGTAGTAGGTATCGTAGTCCGCAAGATAGATGAAATTCTCCAGGCCCACCCGGTCTGTCTCCGAAGAGACGACACCCATGCAGTCCAGCAGCAGCCCATCCAGCTGGGCGGTGGTCATCTCATAAACAGCGCAATCCGGCCACTGGCCGCCGTAGACCCGGTTCAGGATGGTGTCCCCGTCCGCCTGGAGCTTGTCCGGGTCGCCATATTGCTCGGGGACGCCGCAGTATACCAGCTCATAGAGGTTGATCCCCGCTGGGGCCGCATAGGTGGAGGACAGGAACTGGTTGTGGAGGTTTACTGCCTCCCCGTTGAAGAACTCCCCGTTGAAATAGGCCAGCTCATCCGCCGTCAGGGGACGGCTGCCGGTGGGCTCTGCACCGGTGAAGGTACACGCGCACACCAGAGCGGCCAGGGACAGGGCGGCGCATAAGGCAGCGGTTCGGGTCTGCCTGCGCTCGGCAATGCGGGTGATCCGCTCCCGCAGGCGGCGTTTCCCGGCGGTCATGGTCGTGGCGGTGAGTACAGGGCTGCCGGGTGTCCGCCGCACGGGGATCAGCTGAAGCAGGGTCTGGCCGTAGGGGATGCGCTCCGCCTCCCCTAATATCTCCAAAGCCCCCTCGTCGCAGGCCAGCTCGCAGTCCGTCCTGGACGCCCACGCTGCCGCCCAGACCAGGGGGTTGAACCAGTAGAGGGCCAGGCAGACGCTGCGCAGCAGGGACCACAGGGGGTCCAGGTGCCGGGCGTGGGTGGCCTCATGGGCCAGCACATGGCGCAGGCTGGCGTCCGTCGCCATGGCGGCAGGGGTGAGGTAGATGGCGGGACGGAACAGCCCGAAGAGGCACGGTGAGCCCAGCCCCCCTTCCACCAGGAATACCCGGCAGCGGCATCCCGGCAGCGACAGGGGGAGCCGCCGCTGCCGCAGGCGCAGCCAGAAGCGCAGGTTGGAGGCGAGAATCCACAGCGCCATCAAACCCGCGCCCGCCGCCCAGATGGGCCGCAGGAAGTCCTTCAGGCTGACCTGGCGGCTGTAGGTAATCCGGTGGGTGACGTGATTCCCGTCAGTAAATACGCGGGCGTTGTCCTGGGAGGCGGGGGCCATGGCCGCATATCGGTAGGGGGCGGCTGTTGCGTAGTGGGAATCCCCCGCTTCGCCTGCGTACCATGCCCTCTCATAGGCGGGGTCGAGATAGATGGACTGGCTGTCCAGGGCCTCCACCACCGGCTCCGCGGCGCTCAGGACGCTGAAGTGGACAGCAGGCAGGCTCACCGGTACCAGCAGGCGGAGCAGTACCAGCCCCCACAGGGCGTACTGGACGCGGCGGGAGATCTTTTGCCGGAACACCTGGCGCAGGACCAGCAGGGCGGCGATCAAAACGGATGAGCTCAACAGGACCCCGTTCATTTGGCCTCACCTCCCGCTTTTTCCAGGATTGCGGAGAGCTCCGCAATGTCCTCCGCAGTCAGCTGGCGGCTGTCCACCATGGCGCTCATCATCATGCCCAGGCTGCCGCCGTAGACCTTGTCCAAAAAGTTTTCCGTCTCCACCCTGGCCGCGTCCTTCCGCTCTACAACAGGGTAGTACCGTTTGGCCCGGGGCCCCTCCTCGTGGCGCACGGCCCCCTTGGCCTCCAGCCGGGAGAGCATGGTGATGACGGTATTCTTCGTCCACCCTGTCTCTGCACGCATGGCAGCGGTCAGCTCTGTGATGGTCTTGGGCGGGGCCTCCCACAGCCGGCCCATCAGCTTCCACTCGCTGTCGGAAAGGTTGATCCGCATGGCAATCCCTCCTTTGAAAATGGTATACGAACGTCTACCAACAGTATAGCAGGAAGGTAGACGTTTGTCAACCTTATTCGCAGCAGTACATGCCACGAAGGCTTTGCGCCGCCGCCAGCCGAAAGATGCGCCTGCCCGGAGGGGAGTGTCCTATTTGAAGAGTTTATCAAATTTTGGTGGCAATAAAAATTCACTATTGGTCAGAACAAGAGCGGGTTTCAATACCGAAGGACAGAAAAA
>JAAWKB010000041.1 GCA_022797115.1 Oscillospiraceae bacterium | reverse complement strand
ATTAACCCAGCAGCTGGAGCACGCCCTGGGGCACCTGGTTGGCCTGGGCCAGCATGGCCTGGGCGGACTGCACCAGGATGTTGTTCTTGGTGTAGGCCATCATTTCCTCGGCCACGTCGGTGTCGCGGATGGTGCTCTCCGCATCCTGGATGTTCTCCGCCATCACGGACAGGTTGTTGGCGGTGTGGTCCAGGCGGTTCTGGATCGCGCCCAGGTCGCCGCGGACGCCGGAGACGTAGTTGATGGCGTTCTTGATCACGTCAATTGCAGCCTGCGCGCCCTCCTGGGTGCCGATATCCACACTGTCAATGCCCATGGCAGTGGTGTGCATATCGCTCAGGTTTACCCGCAGCTGGTTGTAATTGTCGGAGGTGTCGCCAATCTGGAGCGTCAGGTTGTTGGCGAAGGTGACGGTGGGCGTGGAGATGGTGCCGTCCTCGCCGGGCAGGGCGCTCAGGGTGATGGTGCCGTCCTCGGCCACATCGGCTACGCCGCCCTTCACCACGGCGGCAAAGGCGTCGCCCAGCTCCTTGGCGGTGGCCTTCTTGAAGTCGTCCACCTTGATGGCAATCGCGCCGTCACTGGCCTTGCCGTCCTTGCCCACAAACTCATAGGTGTTGCCGCCGAACTTGAGGGTTGCGCCCTCGGTCACGGCCTTGGGGTCAAACTGGAAGGTCGCGGTAGTCTTCTCGTCGCCATAGGGGAAGTCGACCTTGATGGCCTCCACCTCGCTGCCCTTGTCGTTGGTGGTGATCGTCACCTTGTTCCCCTGGGCGGCAACGGTGTACTTGCCGGTACCGGTCGCGCCCTCTTCCTTATCAATGGCGTCCTTCAGGGCGGCGGCAATGTCGGCGGTGGACTTGTTGGCGATGTCGTCCACCACAACGGCGATATTCCGGCGGTCCGTGACGTTGCGGGCGTCGCTGACGATCTCGTAGGTGTTGTCCCCGATCTGGATGGCGGTGCCGTAGGGGGTATTCTTGTCAAAGCTGATCTCGGCGGTGGCGGCCTGCTTGCCAACAGCGGCCTGGGCGGTGTACACGGACTCAGCTGTGCCCAGGGGCTTGACGGAGATGGAGGTGATGTCGCCGGTAACGCCCTTGACGCCCTCCGCGCCTTTTTTGGTGGACTCGATGGTCAATTTACCGGCAGCCGCCGAAACCTTGAAGTCGTGGTTTGCGGCGGTGGTGGTGCTACCACCGAAAATCTTCTGGGCGTCCACCTTCTTGCCGTCTACGTCGACCTTGACAGAGTTTGCCTCGCCCTTGGCGTTGGTGCCCGCAGTCAGCGCGGTCACGATGTTGGCCATCGTATCGTTGTAGTTTCCGGCAATGGCGAAATCCTTACCTGCAACCAGTTCAACGGTAAACTCCTGGCCATCGGACAGCTTGCCGCTGATTTTAAACACATCGCCAGCAGAGAAGTTGCCTGTGCCTGCGGCAATCTCATGCTTCTCAGCAACTGCGGCTGTGGCATCACCAGCGGTCCCGTTCTGAGAGGCTACGGTGCTGATGACCGCACCATCTCTCTTGAGTTCCATGCTGGTAGCTGCACAACTACCGCCGGTATTGGCAACCAGACTGAGACCGCCGTCGTTAGCAGTGGTGCTATCTACCTTCTTATTGGCGGTTACAGTGAACAAATCCGAGACCTTGATCTTGCTCTCGTCAATGCCTGTACCCGCCTTGTCGTCAAAGGTTGCGTTCATCAGCTTCTCAGCCACGTTAGCGGTCAGGGTGGAAACCTTTCCATCCGTGCCCAGCATATCGGCAGTAATCTCGATGGTGGCTGTAAGCTCCTCGCCGTTGTTGCCCTTGAGGTTGAAGGTCAGCTTGTCTCCCACCTGGACATTGACGCCGTTGACAGAAGTAGTAGTACCATTAGATGAGAACAGGCCGTCCCAGCCGCCCTTGAACACTTTAGTCCCAGCCTCGCCATCAGTCACAGTCGCCGCCCCCAAAGCGACCGTCTGATCGGTGGTCTTGACGCTGGTCAACTTGGCGGCATTTTCAGTGCCCTCGGTCTTGGCGGTCAGCGTGACCTTGGTGCCGTCTACGGACACATCAAAGCCGGAGGCAATCTGGCCGTTCATCTTCAGGGCGTTGGCAATGCTCTCCGCCTGCTCCTCCAGGGTGCTGCCAGTGAAGGTAGTGGAGTTGGTGGTATTGCCGTAGGTGAGGGTGATCTTTGCATCACCAGCATTGGCCTCCAAAGCATCACCGTTGATATCCGTACCAACAAAATCAATGGTATCGCCGGTGCCGTGGAGGGTTTTCAGATCCACAGAGAAGGTGCCCTTGGTGCCCTTGCCGGCAGCACTCTCCACATTGATGCCGTCCACGGTGGAGATGGTGTTGTACTCCACCGGCACGGTGGACAGCTGGCCGGACAGGCTCTTGCCGTCCAGGAGCTTGATGCCGTTGAAGTTGGCGGAGTCGGCAATGCGGTTGATCTCGCTCTTGAGGGAGTTGACCTCCTTCTGGAGGTTGAGGCGGTCCACCTCGTTGTCGTAGGTGCCGTTGGCGGACTGGGTGGCCAGGTAGTCCATGCGGTTGAGCATGTCATGGATTTCCTGCATGGCTCCCTCGGCGGTCTTCACCAGGCTGGTGCCGTCCTTGACGTTCTTCTGGGCGGCGTTCAGGCCGGTGATCTGGGCGCGCATCTTCTCGGAAATCGCCAGGCCGGCAGCGTCGTCGCCGGCGCGGTTGATCTTATAGCCGGAGCTCAGCTTCTCCAGGTTCTTGCTCAGGGCGGAGGTGTTATTATTGTAGTTGCGGTAGGCGTTCATCGCCATTATATTATGCTGGATCCTCATTTTAAAATCGTCCTTTCAATAAAATGATTTGTGGGGCTGCGGTTCCGTCGCACCGGGACGTCCCTGTCCCGACGCTGGGGGTGGTGTGCCGTCTGAAGGACCGCTGTGCGCACGGCGGTCTGTCCTTCCGGCACGGGACTACTATCTCAACCGGCTCGTCAGCCGTTTGAAATCTCTCTGCCCTGCTCCCCTTCCACCGGGAACATGTGGTTCAGCTGCCGCCGCAGGGCCTGCACGTTGCTGTCCCCGCTGTCCATCTGGCTCAGCAGCAGCCGCATGGCGGCCAGCGCCTGGGCCTTGCTCCGGTCCCAGCTGATTTCGCGCCTGTGCCAGCGGGGGCCGTCAAATACGCAGTCGGGCCGCTTTCCGCCCGTCCGCTCCAGCACCGCCCCCCGCAGGACAGTGACCTGCTTGGGGGCCTGGATGACCAGCTTGCAGCGGTCGCCCGAGATGCGGTCCAGCTGGACGACCACCTTGTCGCCGATGGTCAGATACTCCCCTTGGTTCAGGTTTAAACAGAGCATATTGTTCAACTCCTTCTTTTGATTGGGCGGTACGGTGTTCCATCCTCCCGCCGCAGTTGGCTTTATCATCGTCGTAATATTGTGAACGCCCTTCCGGGCTTCAGGCGTGCGCACACGCCCTCTCGTTTCCCACTTAACGGCCCGGAAAACGCTGAGCGCAGAAAAACAGCTTGGATTTTTCTCCGCTCAACGCTCCCCTGACCGGAACCATGGGCCTTCACCGGCGTTCCGACCGGCATTGCCGTTGGGGGGCAGCCTGGGGCCGCTTTAAGAACCTATATTCACAAGCGGGGGATGCGCGCTGAAATACTGGCCGAGCCCCTGGGCCTTGATGTTTTGGGCGGCGTTGATTTCCCGCTGATGCACCGCTCCGCATCGGGGACAGGTCCAGAAATTTTTCTTGTAGTGGACGGCGTCCCCCGCCATCCCGCAGGCGGAGCAGGTCCGCGTTGTGGGGAAATAGCGGTCCACCATCAGCAGCGGTTTCCCCTGCCGCTCCAGCTTGTAGCGCAAGCACTCCCGGAACATCCCATACCCGGAATCCTTCACATAGCCCAGCTTCATGTCCCTGGAGATTTCGGTCAGCACGTCGGCCCTTACGCACACGGCGTCCCAGGCGTTGGCGATCCGCCGGGATTCCTTGTGGATGAAGTCGCGCCGCTGATTGGCGATGTGTTCATGGAGCAGGCGGTATTTCCGGACCATTTCCTGGTAGTTCTGGGAACCCGGCTGCATCCGGCACAGCCGCCGCTGCATCCCGGCCAGCTTTTCCTGGGACTGCTTCAGCCAGTGGGGCGGGTCCGCCGCGCTGCCGTCGTCGGCCACATAAAAATGGGGCATGGAGTATTTCAGCCCGATGGTGGTTTCCGCCGTCGGGATCACGGGCTCCGCCCGGCGCGCCCTGTGCTCGTAGAGGATGCAGCAGTAATATTTGCCGCTGCGGGTCTTCTCCACGGTAATCCGTTTGAGCTTCCACCACGCCTGGGGGCGGCGATGGAAACTCGCCCGGACAATCCCGGCCTTGGTCATACGCACGCCGTCCCGCGTAATATAGATGGTAGGGCCGGATGCAAAAAAGTGGTTGCAGGCGGTGAAGGAATCCCGGTCATCCTTCCTGCGTTTGAAATTGGGATAGCCGAACGCCTCCGGGTTTTTGAAGAACACCCGGAACGCCTGGGAGAGCTTGTTGTGCTCCTGGATCAACGCCTGGTTATCCACCTCCCGCAGGAAGGGGGCCTCATTTTTGTACTTGGCCGGGGTGGGGATGAAATGGGTCCCGGTTTCCAGATAAAACCGCTGCTGGTCTGCCAGCATCCGGTTCCAGATGTAACGGCAGCAGCCGAAGGTCTTTTTAAAGAGCTCCGCCTGGGCCGCGTCGGGATAGAGCCGGACCTTGATGGTGGTAAACTGCGGCGTCTGGTTGTCTGGGTTTTTTCCGTTTGTGGCGTTCTTCTCCGCCATGGTCCCGGCACATCCTTTCCGCGATTTTAGAAGAGTGTACTTTTTTGGAACGGAAATTTTATTGAGAAAATTTCTGAAAAAGTCTTAACTTTCCAGGCAGTTGTGCCGATTGAAAAACTGTAAGCAAAAGGGGCCCCCATTCCAAAAAAGTACGCTTTTTTAGAATGAGAGCCCCTTATATTTTTGCGATATTTTCAAATTGCAGCGCCTTGTGGTAGAACGTGGAAACGGGCATGGCACAGGCGTCCGCAGCCTGATTGAGCGTGAGCCGTTTACTGCGCCACGCCTTGTGAACCTGATGGAAATTATCCGGCAGCGGCGTGGGCGGCCGCCCGAATTTCACGCCTCTGGCCTTTGCCGCCGCAATCCCTTCCGCCTGTCGCGCCCGGATGCTGGTGCGCTCGTTCTCCGCGACGAAGGAGAGCACTTGCAGGACAATATCGCTGAGGAATGTCCCCATCAGGTCCTTGCCCCGCCGGGTGTCCAGCATGGGCATATCCAACACCACAATGTCAACCCGCTTCTCTTTGGTGAGGATCCGCCACTGCTCCAGGATTTCCTCATAGTTCCGCCCCAGCCGGTCGATGCTCTTGATGTACAGCAGGTCGTCCGGCTTGCATCTCCTTACGAGCCTCTTGTATTGCGGCCGGTTGAAGTCCTTGCCGGAGAGCTTGTCCATGAAAATATTTTTTTCCGGGATGGACAACTCCCTCATGGCATCCATCTGCCGCGCTTCATTCTGCTCCTGGGTGGATACCCGCACGTAGCCGTAAGTCGAGCCAGTCATATATATACCGCGCCTCCTTTCAATTGGTAGTCCTACTTTATCAGAAACCGGAAGCGCGGGGCAGACGGAACGTTGGCAGATCGATGAGCTGCCGTAACAGAAAAACATTTTTTATGGGAAGGCATAGCAAAAATCTGCCGTTCCGGTTGACACGGGCCTTTTTGACCAGTACAATAGGTGGGAACAGCATACGGGAGGAAATATATATGTATCATTGTCATATGTATTTTTATTATATTGGAGATCATCAGCAGCTGCTTGAGACCATCAAGCAGCTGGAGCCGGCGGAGCAGTTTACCTACACCTTTTTGGCCAGCGGCGTGCCGGAGCCGCAGCTGACGGCACAGGCGGATGTGATCCTTGCGGACCTCCGCAGCCTGGACGCAGCGGCGGCGGCCAGGCTGGCGCGGGAGAAAAAGCCGGGGGCCGAGCTGATTGCCCTCGCGGACAAGGAGCAGGCCGGTTTTTTGGATTTGTCCCTGCTTCAGGATATCTGGACACTGCCGCTGACAGAGCGGGAGCTGCGGTTCCATTTCCTGCGCTGGCAGCATGCCTGCAAAATCAGCAAGGATCTCTGGCAGGCCAACCATTTTCTGGAGGCCACCATCAACAGCGTGCCTAACCTGATCTGGTACAAGACGAAGGATGGCATTCACGAGAAGGTAAACGACAGCTTCTGCCGGACAGTCGGCAAGACCAAGCAGCAGGTGGAGGGCCGGGGCCACGCCTACATATGGAACGTGGAGCAGGACGACCCGGCCTGCATTGAGTCAGAGCGCATTGTCATGGAAAAGCGGGATACCTGCGTATCTGAGGAAATGGTAAAGACCGGGGGGGATACGCGGCTGCTGACCACCTTCAAGTCCCCGCTGTACAACCTGGACGGCAGCGTGATGGGGACTGTAGGCGTTGCCATCGATGTGACCCAGGAGCGGGCCTATGAGGCGGAGATCATCCGCAAGAACCGCGAGCTGGAGACCCTTTTCACCACCATGGACTGCGGCGTGATGTGCCACTCCCTGGATGGGGCGCGCATCCTCAGCGTCAACCGGGCTGCGCTGCACATCCTGGGCTATGCATCCCAGGACGAGCTGCTCGCGGATGGGTTTGACACAGTCGCCCCCACCGTGCTGGATGAGGACAAGATCCGGCTGCGCGCCTGTATCCAGGCGCTGAAAAAGGTGAACGACAGCGCCAGCATAGAGTACCGTGTGCGCCATAAAAACGGGGATATCCTCCATGTGATGGGCAATATCAAGGTGATCGAGGAACACGGAGAGCTGTTTTACCAGCGGTTCCTCCTGGACTTCACCGCCCAGAAGGTGCAGGAGCAGCAGAAGCGTATGGACGAGGAGCGCCGCCAGATGGAGCTGGTACAGGCGCTGAGCGTGGATTACAACCTGGTGTGCTTCTTTGATCTGGACACCGGCGTCGGCAGCCCCCTGCGGGTCCACAACTGCCGCTACAACGTGCTCGATGAAATCTTCATGAACGAGCAGCTGTCTATGGAGGATAACCTGGGACGATACATAGACCGCTGCGTCTACGATGAGGACCGGGAGCTCCTGCGCCAGTCCCTGTCCCGGCCGTTCCTGCTGGATGAGCTGGCGGACAAGCAAATCACCTATTGCAATTACCGCGCCATCTGCGGCGAGGAGCTCTGCTTCTTCCAGATGAAGGCCGTGCGGGCCGGATCGTGGGAAAACCGCCGGGGCGTTGTGCTGGGTTTCCGCAATGTGGATGACGAGACCCGCAAGGAGATGGAAAAGAAGATGCTCCTGGAGGACGCCCTTGCACAGGCCAACCGGGCCAGCAAGGCGAAAAGCATCTTCCTGTCCAACATGTCCCACGATATCCGCACCCCCATGAATGCCATCATTGGCTTTACCGCCCTGGCCAGCACCCACATTGAGCAGCGGGAGCAGGTGGAAAGCTATCTGAAGAAGATCATGACCTCCAGCAACCACCTGCTCAGCCTCATCAACGACGTGCTGGACATGAGCCGCATTGAGAGCGGCAAAATCTCCCTGGATGAGAAGCCCTCATCCCTGCCGGATATCCTCCATGGCCTGCGCAATATTGTCCAGGCGGATATCCACGCCAAGCAGATGGAGCTGTATATGGACGCGATGGATGTGGTAAACGAGGACATCTACTGCGACCGCCTGCGCCTGAACCAGATCCTGCTCAATCTGCTGGGCAACTCCATCAAATACACCCCGGCGGGAGGCGTGGTCAGCGTCCGGGTGCGGGAAAAGCCCGGCGCACCCGCAGGCCATGCCAGCTATGAGTTCCGCATCAAGGACACCGGCATCGGCATGAGCGAGGAATTCGTCGCCCATATCTTTGAACCCTTCGAGCGGGAGCGCAACTCCACCACCAGCGGGATACAGGGGACCGGCCTGGGCATGGCGATCACCAAGAACATTGTAGAGATGATGAACGGCACCATTGAAGTCTCGAGCAGGCAGGGCGTGGGGACCGAGTTTATTGTCAATATTACCTTCCGCCTGTGTGCCGGGCAGAAGGAGTCCCCGCTCATCCCCGAGCTGCAAAACTGCCGGGCCCTGGTGGTGGACGACGATTTCAACACCTGCGACAGCGTCTCCTGTATGCTCCAGCAGATCGGCCTGCGGGCGGAATGGACGCTGTCCGGGAAAGAGGCCGTGCTGCGTACCCGCCAGTCGGTGATGCGCAACGACAATTACAGCGTATATATCATTGACTGGCTGCTGCCCGACATGAACGGGATTGAGGTCGCCCGGCGAATCCGCAAGGAGACCGACGAGCAGGTCCCGATCATTGTCCTTACCGCCTATGACTGGTCGGATATTGAGGAGGAAGCCCGGGACGCAGGCATCACCGCTTTTTGCAGCAAGCCCCTGTTCCTGTCCGAGCTGCGCAGCTGCCTGCTCTCTGTCGTGAATGCGGAGGAACCCGTGGAGGCAGCGGAGGCGGAACCTGCGCCGGCCAATACCGGGCACATCCTGCTGGTGGAGGACAATGAGCTGAACCAGGAGATTGCCATCGCCATTTTGGAGGAGGCCGGTTTTACCGTGGATACGGCTGAAAACGGCCAGATCGCGGTGGAGCGGCTGAAGCGGTCCGAGCCGGACTGCTACCAGCTGGTGCTGATGGACGTGCAGATGCCGGTGATGAACGGCTATGACGCGGCCAGGCTGATCCGGCAGATGGCCGACCCCCGTGTGGCACAAATCCCGATCCTTGCCATGACGGCCAACGCCTTTGAGGAGGATAAGCAGGAGGCCCTGCGCGCCGGCATGAACGGGCATGTTGCCAAGCCCATCAATATCAAAAAGCTGCTGGAGCTGCTGGGCGAGCTGCTGAAATAGGCGCCCGGGCCCCGCAATATTAATGAGCCTCCGTGCCTGCGTGCTGGTTTCCGCACCATCTAAAAAGAAAGCTGTACACCCCGCATCTTTTGTCCAGATGCGGGGTGTACAGCTTTTTACAATATACATCTTTTGCCTAGGTAAGCGGCAGGATCTCCTTGCGGTAGATATACCGGTGGAACATGATACACAGCGTTGTAGATGCCAGTTCCGACAGGGGGAACGCCCACCAGACCAGCTCCAGCCGTCCGCTCAGGCTCAGCAGCCATGCCGCCGGCAGCAGCACCACCAGCTGCCGCACCAGGGAGATGACAAGGCTCAGCACGCCGTGGCCCAGGGCCTGGAACATAGACGAGGATACGATGCCGAACCCGGCCAGCAGGAAATGGATGCTGATCGTCCGCAGGGCGGGCACGCCGATCTCCAGCATGAAGTCGGAGGCCTCGAAGAACCCCAGCAGCACATCCGGCAGGAGCTGGAATGCCGCCACCCCCAGCACCATAATACCTGTGGCGTAGAGGACGGCCAGCTTGACCGTACCCAGCATCCGCTCCGGCTTCCTGGCCCCGAAGTTATAGGCCACAATGGGCACCATGCCGTTATTCAGGCCGAATACCGGCATAAAGACAAAGCTTTGCAGCTTGAAGTAGACGCCCAGCACAGCGGTCGCGGTGGTGGTGAAGCCGATGAGGATCTTGTTCAGGCTGAAGGTCATCACTGAACCGATGGAGGCCATGATGATGGACGGTACGCCTACGGAGTAGATCCGGCGGATCACTGCCCCATTGGGCCGGAACCCCCGGAGCTGGATAGAAATCTCCGTGTTCTTTTTCATGTTGAAATAGACAGAGAACACAGCTGACGCAATCTGCCCCAGCACCGTGGCTACCGCCGCGCCGGCAACGCCCATATCCAGCACAAAAATGAAGACGGGGTCCAGGACGATATTGATGGCCGCGCCCAGCAGCTGCGTCACCATGGAGTAGACGCTCTTACCGGTGGACTGGAGCAGCCGCTCCAGAGCGATCTGCAAGAAGATGCCGAAGGAGCAGACTGTGCAGATGGTCACATAGGCCGTGCCGCCCTCCACGATCTCCGCCACATCGGTCTGGACCAGGAAAAAGGTCCGGGAAAACAGGGCTCCCGCCACGGCAAACACCACGTAGCTGCACACCGCCAGGAACAGCCCGTTAGAGGCGGCCAGGTTGGCCCGCTCAAAGTTTTTCTCCCCCAGGCTCTTGCTGAGCAGGGCGTTGATGCCCACGCCGGTACCCGTCGCTACCGCAATCATCAGATTCTGGACCGGGAAGGCCAGCCCCACCGCGTTGAGGGCGTTCTCACTGATCCGGGAGACAAAAATGCTGTCCACCACATTATATAACGCCGAGACCAGCATACTGAGCATGATCGGCGCGGACATCGTGACCAGCAGCCGGTTGATGGGCAGTACGCCCATTTTGTTCTCCTGGGGGGTATTTTTTCTCTCTTCCATAGGGTATTTCCATCCTTTCCAGGGGCTTATCCCCTTCTTCCCTGCTGCCGCCGGAAATTTCCGTGCGGTCTGTTTTCAGACAAAAAATCGCTGCTCTCGAAAAGCAGCGATTTTATGGTAGCATGGATATTTTTTACTGTCAACAGCGAAATTTACAGATTTTATTATTTTTCTTCCCGTTTTCTTTCCCGTTCTGCCGGTTTCCTCACAGCCGTTTCAGGCCCAGCTCCCGCCGCTTCTCCTCCAGCTGCTCATCCGTGAGGAGGGAGCCCAGCAGCTGCTGGTAGGGGAGCAGGTCATCCTCCGCGCTGCACGCCAGCCACAGAGGGATGATGAGTGCGCCCAAGGACACGGGGAGGCTCAAGCGCAGGTTATCCAGGCCATAGAAGCTCTCGAGGGCCGAAAACCCCATGGAGAGCATTTCATAGGCAAAGAAGCCGCCTGCCGTCAGGAGCATAACCGCGCCGGGCAGGAACCAGAAGATGTTCACATAGACCCGGAACTTTTTCAGCGGCGCAACCGTGTTGACCAGGATGAAAAGGAGCAGGAGGGCCGCGCCCGCCAGGTAGACGGACAATGCCACGCGCCAAGCAGACGGCAGTTCAGGGGCAGCCATCACCAGCCGGAAGGTCCACAGCTCCAAAAGCATCCACAAAACCGCAGCTATGGCCAGCAGACGGCCCCGGTCCCGCTTGAGCAGCGCGGCGGCACACAGAAGATACGCCGGGAGCTCCAGTATGGTGCCCACATAAAAGTAAGTCATACACAGCCAGACCGCATATGCGGCGAATAAAATCCCGGCAGCCCAGGGGAGGCCCTTTTTCTGTAAAGTCTTCATTGTCTCAATCTCCTTATTCTATATATTTGTTGGCTGAACCAGGTGAAATATCTTAGCATTGCCGGCATGGCTCTCCCTCCGGCCCTTCTCATTTGGCGTAGGCCCCTCTCCGCCGCCGCTGGTAGAAATAGACGCTCAGGCGGTAGGAGAAAAACGTAGCCGCTGCCGCCAGCAGGGCCATGCCCCCCACGCACCCGGCCTTCACAGCGAGCGGGCTACGGTAGAGCTGGTTGAAGAGTAACACTGTTGATGATTGATTGAAGAGCATGGCGAGGATATTGATCCCGAGCTGCCCCTTCCCCACGCCAAAGCGGTAGTAGGCCGGCAGAGACAGCGCGATCAGCAATGCTGCCACACAGGTTTCAATCAGCGTGTACTCCAGGATATCCAGCCATCCCATGGGAAACCCGGCCCGCAAGTCCAGGAGGGCAGCCGCAGCCGCAAACACGGGAAAGCTCAGGGCCGTGATCACGGCTCCGGCGGCAATGCCCGCGCCGCAGAGCAGATACTTGCCTGCCACGATCTCCCCTGCCCCGCAGGGCAGCATGGCCGCATAGCGGTCCCACCGCCGCGCGTCGTTGGCGATGGTGCCCCGGGGGAGGGCCAGGGCCAGCATCATGGCGTAGGCCCCGCTTACCCCACCCCCTAACAGGCAAAACAGCAGAAGTACCGGCAGATAGGCGATCCCATATTCCTGGATATAGTAGAGATCTTTTTTTAGAAGCCCCGTCATATCCTCCCACCTCTCTTGTCAGTTGTAGTTCCCGTTCAGCCGTCTCTTATAAAAATATACACTCAGCCGGAAGGAGCTGTAGGTGGCCGCCGCAGCCAGCAGGGCAATGGCCGCCATCACCACCGGCAGGGGCAGGCTGGGCAGCTTTGGCGCTTCCTCAAAGATCTCCATCAGCCCCACGGAAATGCCGATGCCCACACCCAGGATCAGGATCATGATAAACCGCCCCTTCTCCGACCCGAACCGGTACAGCGTCGGCAGGCCCAGGGCCGTGACAAACAGCATACTGACCCCCAGCATCAGGATCATCTCCAGGGTCTCCCCCCAGTTGACCGCAGAGCCCGTTATCAGCCCGCGCAGCCCCCCGCCCAATACGATGATGCCGCCTGCCAGCAGGGTGAAGAGGTAGGCCAGCAGGTACTTGCTCCACACCAGCTGCCCCACCTTGTAGGGCAGCATGGCCGCATAGCGGTCCCACTTGCACTTCTCGTCGTAGGCAATGGCGTTGAGGGGGATCATCAGCGCCATCATCATAGCGTAGGTGCTGCCAAAGCTCCCCATGGACGGCACCAGGCTGAGCACCAGCGCCAGAATCATCAGCAGGCGGCCTGTCCTATCCGCCACATATAAATCTTTCCGAATCAGTCCGTTCATTGCCGTTCCTCCTTTGACAAATACAGGATGATATCCTCCAGCGCCGCCCGGTCAACTACCACGTCCCGGGGCATGTACTCCCGTTCCACCAGGGCCTCCACGCCGTAGGCCCCCACCCGCTTGCCGTGGACAGCCTCCTCCGGGATATTGCGCAGCTGCTCCCTGGTGCATTTCAGGATGCCGTAGCGGTCCAGCAGTACATCCTTCTCCTCGCACATCATCAGCTTCCCCTTGTGCAGGAAGGCGATGTAGTCGCAAATGCGCTCCAGGTCGCTGACAATGTGGCTGGAGAGCAGCACTGCGTGGCCATCCTGGGCGGCGAAATCCGCGAACACCTCCAGCAGCTCCTCCCGCACCATGGGGTCCAGCCCGCCGGTTGCCTCGTCCAGGAGCAGCAGGCGCGCCCCGTGGCTCAGGGCTGCGGCAATGCCCAGTTTCATGGTCATGCCGCGGGAGTAGTCCTTTAACTTCTTGTCCTGGGGCAGGCCCAGCCTGTTCAGCCAGCCGTCATAGGCCGCCTGGTCCCAGTTGCGGAAGGTGCCGGCCATGATCTTCCCCAGCTGCTTGGCGCTGAGGATCTCCGGGACGAAGGTCTCGTCCAGCACCACGCCAATATCCTCCTTGAGATCCTGGAACGCCTTGCTCTGGTTATCCACCCCCAGTACAGAGACGGTCCCGCCATCCCGCTCCAAGGCGTCCATAATCAGCCGGATAGTAGTGCTCTTCCCTGCCCCGTTCTCCCCCACCAGGCCCAGCACGCAGCCCGCCGGCAGTGTCAGGTCCATATTCTCCAGGGAGAAATCCTTGTAATGCTTGGTCAAGCCCTTGATTTCAATTGCATTGGTCTCCATAAGGTTTATTCCTCCTCGCTTAATACGTGCAGTATATTTTCCACTTCCGTCATCGTCAGGCCGGCCTGGCGGCTCAGCTCCACAGCCGCCTGCAAATGGGCCTCGATCTCCCGCAGGCTGCTCTCCCTCGCCAGCTCCAGGTTCTGCTGGGCCACGAAGCTGCCCTTCCCAGCCACTGTGTCGATAAATCCCTCCCGTTCCAGCTCCTCGTAGGCCCGCTTGGTGGTGATCACGCTGATGCGCAGATCCCGGGCCAGCGCACGGATGGAGGGCAGCGGCTCGCCGGGCCTCAGCCGCCCTGTGGCGATAGCCCCCTTGACCTGCCGGCTGATCTGCTCATAGATTGGCTGGCCGCTGGAATTGCTGATGATGATATCCATTGCTTTGCCTCTCTGTTCATGTATATATAAATAGTATATACAGTATTTACAGTTTGTCAAGGGGGGCACAGCAAAAAATATGCGGCGCCCCCTCCGCTCTCCGCCCTCCGCCGCAAAGAAGCCCAAACAAACGCGGAAAACCACGCTGGTTTTTGGCCCATTTTTTGTGCGGTTGGGGTTGTTCTTTCCTATGGGATATGATATAACTTCTGTAACTGGGCACAGGCTCCGCCGCTGCCCAAATTTTTTTGGAGGTGACATATGATGGGTCAGCCGAAACAGAAACAGGGATACAGTATGGACATGGTACACGGCCCGCTGGCCGGGAAACTGCTGCTGTTTGCCCTGCCGCTGATGCTCTCCAGCCTCTTACAGCTGCTGTTCAACGCGGCCGACGTAGTTGTCGTGGGGCGTTACGCCGGAGAGGCGGCATTGGCCGCCGTTGGCTCCAACACCTCCCTGATCAACCTGCTGGTCAACATTTTTATAGGCTTCTCTGTGGGCACCAACGTCACCGTAGCCCGGGATATCGGAGCCGGGCGGGAGGACGATGTGCGCAAGAGCGTCCACACCTCGATCACCCTCTCCCTGCTCAGCGGCCTGGCGCTGGCCCTGCTGGGGAACCTGCTGGCCCGGCAGCTGCTGGTGTGGACCTCATCCCCGGAGGAGGTCATCGGGCTGTCCACCATCTATCTGCGCATCTACTTCTGCGGGATGCCGGCGAACATGCTCTATAACTTCGGCGCAGCCATCCTGCGGGCCCAGGGGGATACCCGCAGGCCCTTGTATTTCCTGGCTATCGCCGGTGTGACCAACGTGGCATTGAACCTGGTGTTTGTCATCCCCATGCAAATGAGCGTGGCGGGCGTGGCCCTGGCCACCATCATCTCCCAATACATCTCCGCCGCGCTGGTTCTGCTGTGCCTAATGCGGGACCAGGGCGTCCTCCATCTGGACCTGCGCTCCCTCACCCTGGACAAGCGGGTCATCCGGCGCATCTGCCAGGTGGGCCTCCCGGCGGGGTTCCAGGGCATGGTGTTCTCCTTGTCCAATGTGGTGATCCAGTCCTCCATCAACTCGTTTAACTCTACGGCGATTGTAGCAGGCTCCTCCGCCTCCGCCAATATTGAGGGCTTTGTCTATGCGGGCATGAACGCCCTCTATCAAACCAACCTTACCTTCACCAGCCAGAACTACGGTGCTGGGGAGTGCAAGCGGGTGGACCGGATCGCGCTGCTGTGCCAGGTGTATGTCATTATTATCGGCCTGGTACTGGGCAATCTGGCGGCCTACTTCGGCCACACCTTGGCCGCGATCTATGCCCCCGGTAAGGAGGCGGTCATCCAGGAGGCCATGCTGCGCCTGCGGTACGTGTGCAGCCTCTATTTCCTGTGCGGCATCATGGATACCATGGTGGGCGTCCTGCGAGGGCTTGGCTACTCCGTCGTGCCCATGGTGGTCTCCATGGTGGGGGCCTGCGGGACCCGGCTCGTGTGGGTGGCGACAGTCTTCCAGGTCTACCACACCCCTACCGTGCTCTACATCTCCTACCCCGTCAGCTGGTTCATCACCGCCGCCACCCACATCATCTTTTTCTTCTTCATCCGCAAGCACGCCTACGCCAAGGTCAAGGGCATCCATGCCATCAGCAGCGGCGAGGCCGCGCCTGCCGCAAAGGAATCCAAGTAATCATCATACGATCGCTTTCGGGGTGTGACAGCGGTTTTCTGCCAATTTCGAGAAAGATCTACAAAAACTGCCTGTTCCAGCCTTTACAATCCCACTAAAATTTGGTAGAATAATTCTATTTTAATACTGATTGATTGTGCTGAAAGTGTGCGGAAAAGAGGGAGCATATGACTCATCAGGAAAAGGCGGTAATGCTTCTGCACCAGCAATATCACTGCTCCCAGGCGGTTTTGGGGGCGTTTGCAGAGGATTTCGGGTTGGATCTTCCAACCGCCTTTAAATTCAGCGCCTGCTTTGGCAGCGGGATGCGGTATAGCGGGCGCTGCGGCTGCATGACAGGGGCTTTGCTGGTGCTGGGGATGTCCCTGGGGTTTTATGAAGCCCAGGAACAGGATCTGGAGGAATATGGAGCGCAGAAAACCCGCGAATTTGTCCAGCGGTTTACAGAGCGGATGCACGGCGAGACCTACTGTAGGAGCATGGAGCCGGATACCATAGGGCAGGAGGGCATCCGTCAAACGTGCCTCCAGGCGGTCTCTGCGAGCATTGAAATCCTGGAGGACATGCTGGCGGAGACCCCCGCAAGAACGTCCTGCCTCTGCGAGATCTTGGAACCCCGCAGCATCATCCGGCGCGCCAGCGAGCTGCGCCGGTTCCAAACCAGAGTCAACGGCCTTTTGCATAGCACCAGCAAGCGGATCGCATTCATCCAATTTGATATCAGGCAATTCAAAATTATCAATGATCTGCACGGCGAGCACTTCGGCGACAAGATCCTGGACTTCGTCGTCTGCCAGCTGGAGGTGCTGTGCCGCCGGGAGCAGCTTTTTGCCAACCTGCGCAGCGATGTGTTCATGGTTGTCATGGAGTTCGACGCGCCGGAGGAGATTACGGAGCTGATCCATCAGCTGGACGAGCGGCTCCAGTGGTTCCAGAATGTGCGGCTTCAGTTGTCCTATGGCGTATATGTCGTACAGGACCTGGGCATGGAGCAGCGGCAGATGGAGGACCGTGCCGCCATGGCGCGCAAGGCCGCAAAGCAGGATATCCTGACGAATATCGCTTTTTACAAGGAACAGTTTAAGGAGAGCCTGTATAATCGGAAGTTCATAGAGGAAAATATGGATAAGGCGATTGCGGAGCGGCAGATCCAGATGTACCTCCAGCCGAAATACAGCATCAAGCAAAACCGGATTGTGGGTGCGGAGGCCCTGGTCCGATGGGTTCACCCCAGCCGCGGCATGATCTATCCGGATCAGTTTATCCCCATTGTCGAGGAAAATGGCCTCATCCAGAAGATTGACTACTATATCTGGGAGGAAGCCTGCTGGTTCCTGGGCCGGTGCAAGGCCGCAGGGATTACCAACTGCCCGGTGTCCGTGAACATGTCCCGCTGCCACCTGTGCAGCAACAGCTGTGTCCAGGTGCTCACCGACCTGATCGAGCGCAACGGCATCTCCAAGCAGCTGCTGGAGCTGGAGATCACAGAGACCGCCGGCGGCCAGATCCGCAAAAAGGCGATGCAGCTGAAGGAAGAGGGCTTCACGTTGCTGATGGACGATTTCGGCAGCGGCTATTCGTCACTGAACATCCTGCTGGAGACGCCCTTTGACGTCATCAAGCTGGATAAAAAATTTATGGAGAACATTGTGGCATCCCGTAAGGGCCTGCTGATCCTTGAGCAGGTGGTTGCGATGGCAAACAAGCTGGAGCTGGGGCTCCTGGCCGAGGGTGTGGAGACCAAGGAGCAGGTCGACCTGCTGCGCAGCATCGGCTGTGACCAGGTGCAGGGGTACTACTATGCCGCGCCCATGCCGCCGGACGAATTTTATCATATACTAGTCCAGCAGTATAACGCGACAGCGTAACCGGCTGCCGGGTATTGCAGCGCAATACCCGGCAGGTCTTCTATTTTTGTGGAGGTACGGTATGAAAACAGGGATTGTAGACGTAGGCGGAGGCTTCCGGGGGATCTATGCGGCCGGCATCTTTGACTACTGCATGGACCGGGATATCTGGTTTGATTTGGTCATTGGCGTCTCGGCGGGCAGCGCCAACGCCGCGTCCTATTTGGCAGGGCAGCGGGGACGGAACTTCACGTTCTATACCGAATATGCCCTGCGCAAGGAGTATATGGGGGCGAAAAATGCCCTGACCAAGCTGTCCTATATTGATTTGGACTATGTCTATGGGACGCTGAGCAGCGCGGCGGGCGAGTGCCCGCTGGACTATCAGGCGCTGGTAGATAACCCGGCAGAGCTCCTGGTGGTGGCGACCAACGCGCTGACGGGCAGCACCCGCTACTTTGACAAATCCCATATCCAGCAGGACACCTATGATATTTTCAAGGCATCCTCCGCCATCCCCTTCGTGTGCAGGCCCTACCAGGTGGATTGGATGCCCTACTATGACGGCGCGCTGGGCGACCCGGTACCGGTGGAGAAGGCATTCCAATGCGGCTGCGACCGGGTTGTGGTCATTTTATCCAGGCCGGCGGACCGGCGGAGGGTACCGGGACGGGATGGTTTCCTGGCGGACAGAATACAGAGGAGATACCCCTTTGCGGCCCAAAAACTCCGCTCCCGGGTGGAACGCTACAACGAGGGGGTTGCGCTGGCAAAACGCTATGCAGCGGAGGGCCGGGCGCTCATTATCGCGCCGGACAACGTCTGCGGGCTGGATACCCTGTCGAGGGACACGGAGGCCCTGAAGCGTTTCTATCAGAAGGGCTACCAGGACGCGGAGGCAATCCCCGCCTTCCTGGGCTGAGGCTGCGCTCGAAGGCGGCCGGAAAAAGAGAGCTTGAGGCCCCCGGCATCCAGCCGGGGGCCTCAAAGTGTTTTTCCCATGTATACGCTGCGGGAAAACGGTTCGATTCTATTTGCCGCCTGCGGAGGGCCTCTCGACAGCCTGTCAAACCTGTATCTTTCTTACTTTAAGCTCCTCCAGGACTCTCTTTATCTCTCCTGTATGTGCCTTGCCGCAGACCAGCAGTGCGTCTTCTGTATCCACCACAATCAGATTTTCCACACCAACCATTGCGATCAGCCGCTTTTCCCCCTGGATGATCGAATTCCTGGTATCAATCCCGATCACATTCCCGGCCATTACATTTCCCTGGCCATCCGGTTTCTTCAGCCGTTCTACCGCAAGCCATGAGCCTACGTCGTCCCATCCAAATCCCCCAGATAACGTTTGGATCTGGTCCGCTTTCTCCATCACGCCATAATCAATCGATTCCGGCCGGAACTCCGCAAATTCTTTCCGCAACACCTGCTGCTCGTCAGGTGTCCCTACAGCCGCTTTGATCCTGCACAGCCCTTTATAAATTTCCGGTAAGTACTGCTCGAGCCGGTTAAGGATTGTTGAAACCTTCCAAACAAACATCCCGCTGTTCCATAGATAGTTTCCTGTTGCAAGATACTCCCTAGCCGTCTCTAAATCAGGCTTTTCTACAAAGCGTTCCACTTCATATGCCCCGTCGCCAAACCCGCCATTTTTGATTTTGATGTACCCATAGCCCGTTTCCGGGCTGTCTGGCGGGATTCCTAATGTAACCAGATTCTGCCCGTCCTCCGCCAAAGCAGCCGCATCTGCCAGTGTATCCAGGAACACGTCCTGTCTCGTGACCAAATGGTCGGAGGGCAGCACGAACATGACCGCATCCCCATATTGCTGCCTGTAATAACCGCAGTTTAATGCCAGCAATTTTTGCCAGTGTATAGGGCAGGTCCTTTTCTGGCAGCTTTCCAGACAGGAAATCCGCCTCGCTGAACGTACCGCTGCCGGTATCCGGATAAATGAAAATCGCTGCTCATAAACAGGAGCTTTTTCACACTGTATTGATGCGCTGTCTGGATAACATGGGCCTTCATGGCGAGATTTTCATATTGAATATCCGCCGGATGCTCCTTCCGATAGACAATGTTCCCCATCTTGACCGCAGTAAAAAATACATACTCCGGCCTTTGCCACCGGAAAAAGACGTCTACCTCCCACTGGTCCGATATTAGGATATAATTCAGCTAAATATTTTGCAAGACCCCGCAAAACCTTGTGGAACAGCGCATAACGCCGCATTTCCTGACAACAGACCACCCCAATTACTACGAATTTACTACCAAGGGATGAGCTTTGATACGACGAAACACCGGGAAATGCGGACATACG
>JAAWKB010000040.1 GCA_022797115.1 Oscillospiraceae bacterium | reverse complement strand
CCAAGCAGGAGAGGGAGCAACACTATGGTGAGGCTGAGTATCAGTCGGCGCATATGAAGTCGGGGAGTAAAATGGAGATTGTGGTTGGCATTGCTTTTACCGCGATGGCGGACTGTTCCTCCTGGACGGCATCCATGACAATGACAGCGAACTCATCCCCGCCAATCCGGGCGGGATAGTCTGAAGTACGGAAGTTCTCCGACAGCAGGCCCGCAACTTTCTTTAACACCTTGTCGCCCATCTCATGGCCATAGCCGTCGTTGACCTGCTTGAACTTATCCACATCCACCAGCAGGAGGGCCAATGGGCCGCTGTGCGCCTCCAACGAATCCTGGAGAGCGTCAAAAGCGCCCCGGTTCAGAAGTCCGGTGAGCGCGTCATGCTCTGCCTGATGGCGCAGCATACGCTCGTCGTCTGTGATCCGTGCGAACATGGCGTTGCAGGTCTGTGCCAGGCACTTACACTCGTAAGCCCCGGAGACTCGCAGCGGTTTCCGGTCCTTGATCGCCTTGACAAAGCCACGCATCGGCAGGATCACCAGAAGAAGCGTGAAGGAAAAGCTGGCCAGCGTTGCGGCAAAATGGATGCCGAGGAGGAGCTGATGCTGTGTCATTGCTCTGCGGAGGTTGTCATATCGGTTGTTCATGTGCTGTTCCACAGTGTCTCCGAGCGCATAGATCGAGTCCTCCACATCGAAGCTAATCTGCTCTTGTACCGCCTGGTAGTCATGGCCAAAAACCAGTTCATCCGCCTTGGCAAGGAGATCTTCCTTTGCCATAGCCCGGTCCTCTTCTGTCAGCGGGGCCTTCTGCACCTCCTGGGGCAGGGCAGCCTCATCATAGCCATGGGCCAGCGAGACCAGGGCCATGGCATAGATTTCCCGGTCCATAAGCACCTGGGATTTGTCCAGGGCTGCCTGGAGATATGTGTTGGCCGCATCTTCCATGTCAAAGCTTTTCAGTAATTTTACTGCCTCATCCCGCCGGCGGGTTATATGGAGTTCCGTAAAATAATGATCCATACAGGCCCTGTCCGCCGTCACGACATAGAGGCGGGCCTGCTCGGTCAGGTAGTCAGAACCGTTTTTGAAGAACCCGCCGATCTGCGTACAGGTATAATACGCATCCAGAGCTTGGTCGGTATCCTGAATGGTTACGGAGACGTGGCGTGCGGTGGCGGTCAGAAGTATGCACAGGAAAATGGATACAGCAATGATGGCGGCGTTCATCCCGCTGATGTGGATTCCTTTGACCGGCTTTTCCGGCTTGGTGTGGTTTTCTTCCATGTCTAGCCTCCTGCGGTAAAATGCCCGGCCTAGGCCGTGTTTGAAAAATGTCAAAACGCCCAAACGGCGGATCTTTTTCCGCTAATTTTCAAACAAGGCATAATCATTTGAAACAGCGTCGGCCAGAGGGACGCCGTATGCTGTGCTGCGCCACTGTCACCACAGCAGCTGCCACACGTCCTCCGCCCCCCGCTTACTGGAGGCGTGCATTGCCTGGGAGGACTGGAGGAGAATGGATTGCCGCATCCCCTCCAGCAGGGTGCTGGCAGCGGTGGTATCCCGCACAGGGCCTCCTGCACCGCCGGAGATAAGAAAGCCGCTCTGTTCCAGCTGGCTGTGCAGCGCACTGTAAGCCGCCTGGATGTGGGAGATCCAGCGGCGGTCCGCCTCGATGGTAGCCCTGGAGGCCCGGGCGCGCTCCTGGGTGGATACGCATAGCCGGTTCAGCCGCAGGGCCCTGGCGGAGAGGCGGAACTGGGGCAGGGTCACGGTGTCCTCACCCATTTGCAGGGAGATGCCCGCCCGCGTCCAGGGCTTGGCGTTCCCGATATCCGCGCCGCCGGAGATGAGGACCTTCCCGCAGCCGCCGAAAAGGCAGGCTCCGATATCCGCGCCGGGGTTGCCGCCCAGGGCCTTAACAATGCGGGCGGTGCCGGTGATGAGGATGTCGCCGCTCTCCCCCTGGACCCCGGCCCCGATGGCGGCGGCGTGGTCGGTGGCTATGGCGGTGATCGTGCCGCCGTGGATGCTGATATCCCCCACCGGCGCGCCCAAGGCGCCGCCGATGCCGGCACCGCCGCCCTCCGCGCCAGTGGAGGTGACTGTGCCGCCGGTGATTGTCACCGGTCCTATGGGGCTGCGTTTCCCCGCGCCGATGCCGGCACCGCCGCCAGTCCCGGTAGCGGTGATGATGCCGCCGGTGATCTCAATCCGGCTGGTCTGGCTGCTGCCGCCGTTGCTGTCCCGCCCGATGCCGGCCCCGCCGGCCCCGCCGGTGGCGGTGAGCGCACCGTCCCGGCTGCCGGGGGCGTCACTGATACACAGGGAGGTGCCCTCCCCAAGGGTGATCCCCGCACAGCCCGCGCCGCTCTCGAAGAAGTTGCTGGCCCCTCTTTGCAGCAGCAGCGTCACATGGTTCCTCCGGCCCAGGTTGAAGGCCCTGCCGGCGGGTACCCGGCAGACCACGCCGCCCAGGGTCAGCCCCAGTGTGCCGATGCTGTCGGCCAGGGCGAGCCTGCCGCTGAAGGGGACCTGGTTTGTATCGGTCCCGGTGCCGCCGGAAATGGCAGTCACCCGGTTGGATAGGATATGGAGGGTGCGGGACGCCTCCTCATACACCCAGTCCCGGTCCGGCTCGCCGCCGGTGATGGTAAAGGGGTTGGGGTACATGGCGGCCTCCTCGAAGATCCCGGTGCGCTGGCTCCAGCGCAGATAGGCGTACCGGGTCATGGTGCGGCCGGATTCGTCCCTGCCCTGGATGGTCACGGCGTGAGCAGGGTAGCCCTGGTCCCCCCGCTCCAGCCACAGCCGCAGCGGGATAGCGTGCCCGCCGTTCAGGAGGGACAGCTTTGCCTGCCTGCCGTCCACCGCCAGGGAGGTGATGGCGTCCCAACCGGGGAACAGCGCCTTCCAGACAAGGTCGAGCGGTTCCATCTGTTTCCCTGCGGGAGTGCTGACGCTGGATGCGTGGGCCGCCAGAAGGGCAGGGCCGTGGATCACCACGGGGAGCGGCAGCGTCCCCAGGGTCCCGTCAGCCCCCCGGACCACGACCGCCGTACTGCCGGACAGATGCAGGGTGTTGGAGCGGTTGGCCTGGAAGGCGCTGATATGCAGCGGCCCGCTGCCGCCCAGGGTGAGGGATGCGCCCTCCCGCAGCTGGACGCTGTGCAGTACAGTCTCCGCTTTGCAGAAAAGGCGGGCCGCAGGGGTGTCAACGGTGAGGGCGGTTGCACGCACGCTTTGAAGCGTCACCGTTCCGGAGCCGGTGATCCGGATGGCCGGTTCCCCCTGCCCGGTGGCCTGGACGGTTACATCCGCCGTCCCGCCAATGGTCAGCTCCCCGGAGGCGGCGTCAAAGGAAACCCCGGAGAGGTCCCGCCCCGTCACCTGGATGGGGCCAAGCTCCATCGTGGACAGGGTAGGGGAGGGGGCTTCGCCTGCCTGCGCCGTCCCTGTGGAGGCGGTCGCCGCCTCCGCATCTTGTGCCGCCGCAGCAGGTGCCGCAGCGGAGCTGGATGCCGCATCCGTCCCGGCGGCGGACGCGGGGCTTGGGGAGGGGGTCAGAAGGTTCATCAGCAGCTCCAGGCTCATCCCCTCGATCCCCATCATAAGGAAGGGGAGGGAAGGGGAATCGGAGAAGAGGGGGCCGCTTTCGGACAGGAGCAGGCCGGTCAGGAACGCCTCCAGGTCTGGGGCCGTGCCGCTGGTGAATTGGGACTGGAAATCCGCGAAACTGGTAAACGCGCCGTCCGTCAGCTCCGCAAGGGCCTCGTCCGGCGAAACGCCCTCCGCTACCTGCTCCAGCAGCTGCCGCAGCCCCTCCATGGCAGTCTCCGGGTCAATTTCCCCGGAGGCGCCGCCGTTGGCGATGACCGCGCCCAGGTACAGGGCGGCCAGATAGCCTGCGGTGGGGCTGCTCTCCAGGGGGCGGTTCGCGATGGCGGCCAGAATGTCCGCCGCACTGGCAGTCTGGTCCAGCCCCAGGGCGTCCAGCAGCTGTTTTGCCGTGGGGGGCTCCTGGGTGACAGCCAGTATCAGCCAATCGGGGAGCGCGCCGTCCTGGCCGGCCTCCCCCAGGGCGGCGTACAGCAGGGCCTCCACCCCGCCGTCAAGGCCCGCCTCATCCAGAAACAGCTGTGTGCCGCCGGCGACGGCGCTGCGCATGATCCGGTCGATCTCCCCACACAGCTTATCCAGCTCCGCCTGGAGGGCGGCGCGGTCCGCATCCCCGCTGCCGGCGGCCTCCTGGGCCAGCTCTGCCAGGCGGCCCAGCTTATCCTGCACCTCGGCCAGCACAGCCTCTCCCACTTGGAGCGTCCGGCGGCTCTCCCGGGATTGGCTCACCGCCTGGCTCTCCATCAGCTGCCGCAGGGTCTCCGAGACAGTGACCCCCGGCTTGGGGGACGCCTTCTGGCTCCGGCTGCTGCCGGATGTTTTCACTGCCTTGCCCACCTCCTGCTGCCGGGCTGCGGGGAATCCCCTGTTCCTGCGAATTGTCAGCTCACCCATGCAAACGCCTCCTTCCAGCCAGCAAGCGGCTTTACTTAATTATAAATATCGGCAAATTGACAGGAAAGATAAGGAATCCTGTCCACACCGGGTACCGTCTCCAAAAAAATTTAAAGGCGGCATCCGCAGACGCCGCCTTTTTCGCCGTTTCGACCATATTGCAAGTGATTAAACAAGCCCTAGAAAAACGGCTTGCGCCGCCGCCTCTTGTCCTGATAGGGAGGCCGCCGCTCGGCGGGCTTGTCGATCAGGATGATATCATCCCCGATCTGCTTGATGCACTCCCAGGGGATATAGAACTCCTCGCCCCTGCCGAACAGCCCGAAGAACCGGCAGGGGCCCGGCACGATCAGTGCCACGACCCTGCCCTCCGGCAGCAGGACCTCCACATCCCCCACAAAACCCAGCCGGCACCCGTCGCAGATGTTGATCACTTCCTTGTAGCGGAGCTCCACCATTCTGCATTGCATGGACATCATCCCCTCTCTTGGGGAGTGTATGAGCGGCGGGGTCTGTCCTATGACCGGGCAAATCAGATGTTCTTTTTGATGGTTTTCAGCGCGTTTTTCTCCAGGCGGCTGACCTGGGCCTGGGAGATGCCCACCTCGGCGGAGACCTCCATCTGGGTCTTGCCCTCGTAAAACCGGAGGGCGAGGATGTGCCGCTCCCGCTCCCCCAGGTGGTCCAATGCATCCTTGAGGGCGATGTGCTCCAGCCAGTGCTCGTCCGTATTCTTGATATCCTTCACCTGGTCCATGACACAGACCGTGTCGCCGCTGTCGGAGTAGACCGGCTCGAAGAGGCTCACCGGGTCCACAATGGCGTCCATAGCGAACACCACGTCCTCCCGGGGGATGCCCAGCTCCTGGGCCAGCTGCTCCACGGTCGGCTCCCGCTGGGACTGGGCCATCAGCCGCTCCCGGGCCTGCATCACCTTATAGGCCGTATCCCGCATACTGCGGCTGACACGGATGGCGCTGTTGTCGCGCAGGTAGCGGCGGATCTCGCCGACGATCATCGGTACGCCGTAGGTGGAAAAGCGGACCGGCTGGGTAATGTCAAAATTGTCAATGGCCTTGATCAGCCCCACGCAGCCCACTTGGAACAGGTCGTCCGCGTTCTCCCCCCGGCCTGTAAACTTCTGGATTACCGACAGCACCAGGCGCAGGTTGCCGCTGATGAGCTCATCCCGGGCCTGCTTGTCCCCCTCCTTGGTCCTGCGCAGCAGCTCCATGGTCTCTTCATTGCGCAGCACCTTCAATTTAGAAGTATTGACTCCACAGATTTCCACTTTGCCCTGCACGTCCTCATCCCCCTTGGCGAAAACTTACATTGGCAGTGTTCCCTGGCCTTGGGAGATTATACGGGAGGAAAAATGGAGGTTTTGTCGTGCGGGAAGGGGCCTGCCGTACCGGCCCCTGGGGCGGGAAGCCCCATCCCGCTTTCGCCAAATTGGCCGTGATATCCCCTTAATGACAAAATTTACGGCAAGTTCTTCTCCGGCAAGTGTTGCTTTCCGGGGCCAAATCTGCTATCATGGCACTGATTAGCGGAGAGGTACAGCGCACAGCGCACCCCCTCCGCATCCAAATACAATAAAAACATAACGAGGTGACACCCATGTCCAAACGGCGCAACCAGCGTGCAGTACACGCACCCGCATGGGCCGCCCCGCTTCTGACCGTGTGGCAGAAATGCGGGCTGGCTGTGCTTGCCGTGCTGTATTTTCTGATCGTCTGCCTGCTCTCCACATCCACCGTCAAGGCGGTAACGCTTCTGCTGATCTTCGCATCCATCGCGGCGGTTTTCCTGGCGTTCTCCAGGCTGCGCAGCCGCCTGAACCTGCCGCTGGCCGCACTGACCCTGGTGGTCCTCATGGACGGCATTTCCACGTTTTACGCCATTTCCGGGAAATTTGCCCTCTATGAATTTTTGAAGGTATTTGCCGCCTTCTGCCTGTCCCTTCTGCTTCTGGCGCTCCCGGATGAGACGGAAGGGGAGGGGGGCTACCCGGGCCGCCGGGCCGCCATGGTCCTGGAGGGCTTTTCCGCCCTGGCGGGGCTGGTGAGTATCGACCTGCTCTCCACCCGCTGGATCAGCTCCTTTTTCCTGGCCGTCCTCGGCATCTTCACCCCGGATTACATGAATCTCTCCGCAGTGGAGGAGGGGGTCCGTATGACCTCCGTCTTCACCAACCCCAACGTGTTTGCCGGGTGCGTGGGCATCGGCGTGCTGCTGAGCCTGGGGCTGGCCGTCTCCGCCCAGAAGAAGGCGGAGCGGGCGGTCCATCTCTCCTGCCTGTTTGTCAGCGCCCTGGCCTTCCTGCTGGCCTTCAGTATGGGCGCCAGCGGTATGATCGCCCTGGCGTTTCTGGCCTATCTGCTTCTGGAAAAGGCGGACCGCCGTCCGGCCCTGCTGCTGCTGATGGTGGAGACGCTTGTGATCACCGTGGCGGCAGCTGCGGTGGTGTCTACCACCTCCTTTTCCGCCTGGAGCGGGTTCCAGCCTGTCCCTCTGCTGTGTGTAGCTGCTGGGGCGGCGGCGCTGTGGGCCGTGGATCACTTCCTGGGCCGCCGTCTGGCGGCTGCCCTGCAAAGCCATGGCCGCCTGGTATTGATCCTCACCGGCATCATCCTGGCCGCTGTCGCCGCCTTTGCCCTGCTGGCCTATAACCTGACCGGCGGTATCGATCTCCAGGCCGGGGAGCTCCTGCGCCGCTCCGCCTATCCCGCCCCCGGTACATATACCATGACGGCGGAGGCAACCGGCGCCCTCTCCGTCACGATTGAGAGCCAGAACCAGCAGGAGACCATGATGCACACCAGCACGATCCTCTACGAGGGCGATATCTCCGGCGCAGCCTTCACGGTACCCGAGGACAGCCTGGTGGTCTACTTCAACTTTGCCGCCGGCCAGGACCTCCACCTGGAGTCCGCCGGGTTCCAGGGGGAGGCCGGGGCCGGTTCCATCCCCCTGGGGTACAAGCTTCTCCCCAGCTTTATCGCCAACCGTCTCCAGGGCCTGTTCGCCAACCAGAACGCCATCCAGCGTCTGGTGTTCTTCTCCGACGGCATGAAGCTCTTCCGCCGCAGTCCGGTAGTCGGGCTGGGCATGGGCGCGTTTGAGAGCGGCATCAAGAGCGTGCAGAGCTTCTATTATGAGACCAAATATGTCCACAACCACTATATCCAGGCGCTGCTGGAGACCGGCATCGTGGGGATGCTGCTGTTCATCGGCCTGCTGGCCGTATCGGCGGCGGCGGTGTGGTTTGCCCGCAGGCGGGAGGATACCAACCCCCTGGTCCCCGCCTTGGGCGCGGCGCTGGTATTCATGGCCGGCCACGCCTTCACAGAGGTGACATTTTCCACCTACGCCTACCTGCCCATCGCCTTCGGGACCTTCGCGCTGATCTCCCTGTGCTGTGGGGACGCCATCCCCGTGCCCTGGCTGGAAAATGACGTCCGCAGCGGTGTGCTGGCAGGGGTCTCCGCGCTGATGATCGCCTTTGGCATCCTCCTGGGGGGCAACATGTCCGCCCAGAACCTGGCCTCCCGGGCCACCACCTTCTCCGACCTGACGCGGGCGGTGGGGATGGATAAATATGAGTGGGCCGACTACATGCTCGGCTACGTCAACAGCGCCATCAATGTGGAGCTGGACGAGGCGACCCGCCTCCAGGCGGATGCCTACGCGGCCCGTCTGTCCAAGGTGGACTCCAACACGATCCCCATCTATCTGGCGGAGTACTATCTCAGCACGGGACGGACTGGGGAAGGGATGGAGATGGTGGAGAAATACGTCAATTACGTCTCCTCCGACCAGTCCGCCTGGCAGAACTCCTTTTACCTGCTGGAGCAGTACGCCTCCGATACGCCGCCCTACCGGGCCGGGGTGGCCCGGATCGCCGGGCTGCTGGAGGAGTGGAATGCGCAGAATATGGGCGCCATCACCCTCAGCGAGCAGTCGATGGCCTTTATCGCCCGTATGACCGAATAAGAGGGAGAACGGCTGTCAGATATGATTAAAGAGAACCAAAAGCTGCTCAACTGGATCAACGTGGCCAGCGACGGGTTTGTCCTGTTCCTCACCCTGCCGGTGGCGTTCTGGCTCCGCTTCTATGTCCTCCCGGGCGGGATCATTACCGTGCCCCTGTCCCAGTACATCCTTCTGGACATCGGCCTGACGGCGCTGCTGCTGTTTACCTACGCCGCCGTAGGCATGTACCAGTCCTTCCGGGCCATCCCCCTGCGCAAGGAGCTCCCCAGGCTCTGGCTGGCCAGTGTACTGGACATGGCTGTCCTGCTCAGCCTCATGTTCCTCCAGCATGACGAGCACTTCTCCCGGGCAACGCTGGGGATTTTCCTCCTTCTGGGCGTCGGGCTGCTCAGCTGCAAACGGATCATCCTGCGCACAGCCCTGCGCAGTTTCCGTGAGAAGGGCTATAACCAGAAGCATGTGGTCATCCTGGGCAGCGGCCGGCCGGCCTGGAACTACCTGCGGACCATCCGCAAGGCCAAGGACCTGGGCTACCACGCCATCGGGTACGTGTCCTCCCAGCGGATGGAGGGCCCCAACACGCCCAGATACCTGGGCGGCTTTGAGGACCTGGACGGGATTTTGGAGAAGCATCGCCCGGACGAGGTGGTCTCCGCCGTCGGGCTGGAGGACTACCACCGCACCCCGCAGATCATTTCCGCCTGCGAGAAGACGGGGACCAAGCTGTCCATTATCCCCATCTATGTGGAGTACATGACCGCTACGCCCCACTTTGACGACCTGTGCGGCATCCCCCTGATGAACATCCGCCGGATTCCTCTGGATAACCTGGCCAATGCCTTCTGCAAGCGGGCCATGGATATCGTCGGGTCCCTGCTGCTGATTGCGCTCACATCGCCGGTTATGCTGGTGTGCGCCATCGGCGTGCGGCTGTCCTCGCCCGGGCCCATCATCTTCAAACAGGTGCGGGTGGGGCTGAACAAAGAGAATTTTTATATGTACAAATTCCGCTCCATGCGGGTCAACGACGAGCAGGACACCCACTGGAGCAGCAACCAGGACAGCCGCAAGACCAAATTCGGCGCGCTCCTGCGCAAGTGCTCCCTGGACGAATTCCCCCAGTTTTTCAACGTGCTCAAGGGGGATATGAGCCTGGTGGGCCCCCGTCCGGAGATCCCGTTCTACGTGGACCAGTTCAAGGAGGAAATCCCCCTCTACATGGTCAAGCACCAGGTTCGGCCCGGCATCACCGGCTGGGCCCAGGTCAACGGCCTGCGGGGGGACACCTCCATCAAGGCCCGCATCGAGCACGACATCTACTACATCGAGCACTGGAGCCTGCTGTTTGACCTGCAAATCCTGCTGCGGACCGTCTTCCGCGGGAAATTCTTAAACAGCGAGGACATGGGCTGACTGACAATGAAAGGAGGGGGCGGCTATCGGACCGAAGGTGCTGTTTACCGCGTCTACCTATTCCCACATCCTGAACTTCCACCTCCCGTACCTGCGCTGGTTTCAGGAGCAGGGCTGGACCGTCCACGCGGCCTGCGGCGGCGCCCCGGCCGCCGTCCCCTGGACGGACGGGACGCTGGACCTCCCATTTGAAAAGTCCATGGGGTCGCCGGACAATTTCCGCGCCGCTGGGATGCTGCGCCGGAAGATCCAGGAGGAGGGGTACGCGCTGATCTCCACCCATACCTCCCTGGCCGCGTTTTTCACCCGGCTGGCCCTGATGGGGCTGCGGGAGCGGCCCATTGTTGCGAATATGGTTCACGGGTACCTCTTCGACGAGGCTACGCCCCCTTTGAAACGGCGGATTCTGCTGGCGGCGGAGCAGCTGGCCGCCCCTCAGACAGACCTGCTGCTCACCATGAACCAATGGGACTTCGCAGCGGCAAACCGCTACCGGTTGGGCCAGCGGGTGGTACATATCCCTGGGGTCGGCGTCGATTTCTCGCGGCTGGACCAGGACAAAGAGGCCGCCGGCGCCCTGCGCGAAGAGCTGGCAATCCCGGAGGACGGCTTTGTCCTGTTCTATGCGGCGGAGTTCTCCAAGCGGAAGAGCCAGGAGGTTTTGCTTCGCGCCATGGCACAGCTCCCGGAGGAAATCATGCTGGTTCTGGCAGGGGACGGCGTACTGCGTCCCGCCTGCCAGGAGCTGGCGCGGGAGCTGGGCTTGACAGGGAGGGTCCTTTTCCCCGGGCATCTGCGGGACGTGGCGCGGTGGTACGCCATGGCGGATGCCGTCATATCCAGCAGCCGGATTGAGGGTTTGCCCTTCAATATTATGGAGGCCATGTATGCCGGGCGGCCCATAGTGGCCAGCGCCGTCAAGGGCCATGTGGATCTGATTGCGGACGGCGTGACCGGGCTTCTCTACCCCTACGGGGATGCGGACGCTTGTGCACGGCAGGTTGTCCGTCTCTGGGAGTCTGAGCCGCTGCGGCGGCAGCTGGCGGAGCAGGCCCAGGCGGCGGCGGCGCAGTATGCGCTGGAGCGGGTGTTCCCCGCTGTCACCGGGCAGTATGCCTCTCTGTTTCCTGTCCCGGTTTGACGCCCTTTTGCGAGGCATGAAGAAAGGAGGTAAACGGGATGAAGAGTGCGCTCCTCCGCCTGCGGGAGTGCAGGGACTCCATCAGCCCCACAGAACGCTCCATTGCCGACTATCTGCTGGATCATCCGGAGAGCGCAATGGAGTGCGGTGTCCATGAGCTGGCAGAACGGACATTTTCCTCCGCGTCTACCATTATCCGCATGTGCCGCCGGATCGGCTTTGACGGGTATAAGGACTTCCGGCGGTCCGTCACCTATGAGGCCGCTCTCCGCCGGCACAGCGAGGAGGAAGAGCAGAAGGAGATCTCCTTCTCCGACAGCATGGAGGACGTCATTGAAAAGATCACCTACAAAAATATCATCTCCCTGGAGGACACCCGGAACCTGCTGGATGCGCGGGGCCTGGAGCAGTGTGTGGACATGATCTGCCGCTGCCGGAACGTGCTGCTGTTCGGGCTGGGGGCGTCCCTGCTGGCGGCCCAGGACATGTATTTGAAGCTGCTGCGGCTGAACAAGTCCTGCATCATCAACACCGACTGGCACTGCCAGCTGCTCATGGCGCGCAATGCTACTACAGAGGATATGGGGTTGGTGTTCTCCTACTCTGGGGAGACAGAGGAGGTCCTTGCATGTATGCAGGCCCTGAAGGCGAACCGGACCCCGATTTTTGCCATCACCCGCTTCAGCGCATCCCCGGTGGCGGAGCTGGCGGATCACAACATCTACATTGCCGCCAATGAGTCCACCTTCCGAAGCGGGGCCATGTCCTCCCGCATCTCTCAGCTTAACGTGGTCGATATCCTCTATACTGCCTTTGCCAACCGGGATTCCCAGAACAGCCTGACCCAGCTGTCCAAGACGCATATCCGGAAGAAACAGGCCGGCAAGCGGCAGGAGGATGAGCCCCGGTAGGGCAAACAATCTATATAGGTTCTAAGGCCGCGGGAAACGTTTCGTTTCCCGCGGCCTTCCTCTGTTAAAAAAGAGGCGTGTCAGCTTTGCCAGCATGTATATTCTGGGACGAGCCCTCATAGAGTGTACCAAGAAATCACAGGAGGGATGTCCACATGACAGAGGAATATGCGGCGGCGCGGTATGAGGACGCATGTGCCCTGCTGCCGGGACGGCTGCGGGCAGCGGCCATGACTATTGAACGGGGCCAGAAGGCCGCGGCGGAGGAGCTGCGGCTGCGGATTGGGAGGCCGGTGTACCTGTCCATGCCCAGCGGGGAGCTGGCCCTGCCCCAGACCCGGGTAGGCCGCGGGGATCTGGAACAGGTGCTGGACCGCGCCACGGAGTACTCCCGCTACGCAGCCGCAGAGACCATGCGCCACGGCTACCTCACCGCCCCCGGCGGTTTCCGGATTGGCCTGTGCGGCACGGCCCTGCCCCTGGAGGGGCAGAACGAGGGCGTACGGGACATATCCTCCCTGGCCATCCGTATCCCCCGGGTGCAGGAGGGGGCGGCATTGCCGGTCCTGCCGGAGCTCCTGGAGGACGGGCGTCCCCTGAGCGCCCTGCTGCTCTCTCCGCCCGGGGGCGGCAAGACAACCCTGCTGCGGGATCTGGTGCGTCTGCTCAGCCAGGGGTCAGCCCTGGCTGAGCCGGTCCGTGTGGCCCTGGTGGACGAGCGCGGGGAGCTGGCGGCGGTCCACCGGGGACGGCCCCAGCTGGAGGTGGGCTGCCATACCGATGTGATGGACGGCTGTCCCAAGGCCCTGGCGGTGCCCATGCTCCTGCGGGCCATGACGCCCCAGGTGATCGCCCTGGACGAGGTCGCCCTGGATGCGGATGTGGCGGCAGTATGCGCGGCGGCCAATTGCGGTGTGGCCCTGCTGGCTACAGTCCACGCCGCCTCCCTGCCAGAGCTGGAGGGACGGCCGGTGGGGAGGGCGCTGCTGCGGTGCGGTGTGTTCCGGCGGGCTGTGCTGATCTCCGGACGGGGTTCCGGACGGCAGGTCCGGGTGGAGCGGCTGCCGTGAAGGGCTTGGGCATACTGCTGGTCCTATGGGGGGCCGGATACTTCTGCCTCCAGCAGAGGCGGGACGGCCTGCTGCCGGTCCAGGTGGGCAGGGCCATTTTGGACGACCTTTCAGTGGTGGGCTACCAGATCCGCGTCTGCCGGACGCCCCTACCGGATATCCTGGAGGGTGCGCATGGGCTGGGGGCGGACTGGCTGTGGAGACCCCTGCTGGAGCGGCTGCGGTCCGAGGGGGCGCGGGGCCTGCCCTGGTGCTGGCAGGAGACGGCGGCGGCGCTGCCGCCGCCCTTGGAACGGTACCTGGCCCCCCTGGGGCCGCTGCTGCCGGCGGGCGGGGAACGCCTGGCCGCCGCCATTGAGGAAACAAGAGAGGAGCTGGCCGGGTTTTTGCGGGCGGAGACGGCCCGGCAGGCGTCGCGGGGGCGTGTAACCGCCGCCCTGTGCCTGTCGGGGGCCTGCCTGCTGATCCTGGTCTTGATTTGAACGATGGATATTGACCTGATTTTTCGGATTGCGGCGATTGGGATCGTGGTAGCGGTGCTCAACCAGCTGCTGGTGCGCTCGGGCCGGGAGGAGCAGGCGCTGATGACGACCCTGGCGGGGCTGGTGGTGGTGATGATGATGCTGGTGCGGGAGATCAGCGACCTGTTCCAGCTCATCAAGACCCTGTTCGGGTTTTAACCATGGAGATGCTGAAGCTGCCGGTGCTGTGCGTGGCCTGCCTGCTGCCGGTGATCCTGCTGCGCAAGAACGCGCCGGAGCAGGCCATGCTGCTGACGCTGGCGATTCTGGCAGTGGTGATGGCCCGGTGCCTGGAGCAGGCCGCGCCGCTGCTGGAGGAGCTGCGCGCCCTCTTTGCCCGGGCAGGGGTGGAGACGGCCTATGTGTCCATCCTGCTGCGCACAGCGGCAGCGGCTGTGGTGACGCGGCTGTGCGCCGACCTGTGCAAGGACGGCGGCTCCCAGGCGCTGGCCTCGGCGGTGGAGCTGGCGGGCGCGGCGGCGGCGCTGCTGATTGCCCTGCCCCTGCTGGGGGCGGTGACAGAGCTTCTGCTGGGATATTTTACATAGGAGTGGACAAGCGATGACAAGACGGATGCAAGCGGCGGCCCTGTGCCTGCTGGCCCTGTGCCTGCTGGCCGGACAGGCTGCGGCGGCGGAGCTCCCGGAGGGGCTGGCCCGGGCCGCGCCGGAGGCGGCGGCTCTGGTCAGCGGGAACGGCGAGGAGGGCTTTGGCCTGCTCTCCGGCGTGCAGGCGCTGGTGGAGGAGGGGTTGGCGGATATGGGGCGGTACCTGGCCTCCGGCGTGCGGGCCATCGCGGCGATCATGGCCGGGGTGGTGCTGCTGGGGGCGCTGGAGAGCATCCTCCCGGCGGGTGGGAACTGGCAGTACGGGACGGCTGCGGGGGCCCTGTGGATTACTGCCATGGCCGCCGGGGATTTAACGGCCCTGATCGGCCTGGGCCGGGAGACCATTGTGGAGGTCTCCCAGCTGAGCAAGGCGCTGCTGCCCGCATTGGCGGCAGCGGAGGCGGCCCAGGGCGGCATTACCGCCGCGTCAGTGCGTCAGGTGGCGGCGGTGTTTTTTGCCGACATACTGCTGACTGTCATTGAGCGGGTGCTGCTGCCCATGGTGTACCTCTATATCGGCACAGCCGCTGCCGGGGCGGTACTGGAGGGGGATGTGATGGAGCGGATCGGGGAGCTGTTGAAAAAAGTGACAGGATGGATACTCAGCGGCCTGCTGCTGCTGTTCACCACCTATCTGACCCTTTCCGGCGCGGTGGCCGGGGCGGCGGACGCCCAGGCGGTGAAGTTGGCCAAGTCGGCGGTATCTGCCGCCGTGCCGGTGGTAGGCGGGATCTTATCGGAGACGGCGGAGAGCGTCCTGGCCGGGGCGGGCGTGATGAAGGGGATGGTGGGCGCGATGGGGACGCTGGCAGTGCTGGGGGCGTGCCTGCTGCCATTTTTGCGGCTGGGGTGCCAATACCTGCTCTACCAGGGGGCCTCCCTGGTGGCGGCCACGGTGGGGCCGAAGAAGCTGACGCGGCTCATCGCTGCGCTGGGGGACGCCTTTGGCCTGGTGCTGGCGATGACCGCAGCCTCCGCGCTGCTGCTGGTGATCTCCCTGGTGTCGTCCCTGACGGCGGTGGCCCCGTGATGGGCGGGCTGCGGGCATGGCTGCTGGGTATCGTGCTGACCGCCTTCGCCGGCGGTTTGGCCCGGCAGCTGACCGGTCAGGGCCGGGAGCAGGCTGTGGTGCGCCTGGTGAGCGGGCTGCTGCTGACGCTGGCAATCCTTCAGCCTCTGTCCAAGCTGGACTGGGAGGGACCGGCCCTGGAGGCGGCCTCCTTCCGGGTCCAGAGCGGGGAACAGGCGGAGGTCTACCGGAAAAATCAGGCGGAGGCTCTGCGTACTATCATAGAGGAGAAAACTGGGGCATATATATTGGACAAAGCGAACCGGCTTGGCCTGGACTGCACGGTATCGGTGACTGCGGCGGCAGGAGAAAGCGGCATCCCCCTGCCGGACACAGTGACCATCCGGGGGGGCTACAGCGAGATGCTGGCCGTGTGCATCGAGGAGGAGGTGGGCATTCCCGCCGAAAAACAATTCTGGCTGGAGGAAAAGGCATGGACAGAGACGAAAGAAAGCTGACAAAGCCCCTGGAGGTGATCGGCCGCTACAAGTACGCGCTGCTGGTGGCGCTGTTGGGCGCTGGGCTGCTGCTCTGGCCCGGCCATGCCGCCCCGGCTTCGCCGGAGCAGGGCGCGTCCCCTCCGGCGGGGGCCATGACCCTGCGGGATACGGAGGAGGCCATGGAGGCCATCCTGGAGCGGATCAGCGGCGTGGGCCGGGCGGACGTGATGCTCACGCTCCAGAGCGGCAGCGAACTGGTGCTGGCGGAGGACACCACCCTGCGCTACCGGGGGGACGTCCAGTCCCCGGACGACTATGAGCGTTCGTCGGATACTGTAACCGATTCCGGCGGCGTGGTCGTCACCCAGGAGAAGTATCCCCAATACCGGGGCGCCCTGGTGGTCTGCGACGGCGGCGGGGTTGATGCGGTACGCCTACAGGTGATCGAGGCAGTATCCGCCCTGACGGGCCTGGGTGCGGACCGGATCGCCGTGGTCAAATGGCAGGGCGCGGACAGCGGACAAAAATGATGATATGGGAGGAAATAACGCAATGAGGAACCAATGGAAACGCAACGCCGTGGTGGCGACCGTACTGCTGTTTGTCTGTGCGGCGGTCTATCTCAACTGGCGGTATGCCGGGAACCTGGCGGCGGAGGATGCCGCACCGGCCAGCCAGCAGTCGGAGGATGGCGGCTCGACCAAAATCCTGGGTGACGCGACGCTGGTGGGCGGCGTGCCCACGCTGACGGACGAGGGGGCGGCGGCAGCATCCAACACACCCACCGCGCCTGCCAGCAGCTACTTTGACACGGCCCGGCTCAGCCGCCAGCAGTCCCGGGACAACGCCCTCAGCCTCCTGCGGGAGGCAGCGGGCCAGCAGGATGTGGAGCAGGCTGCTTTGGACGAGGCCAACCGGGCGATCCAGACTCTGGCGGGCTACACCATGCTGGAGGGGCAGATTGAGAACCTGGTGGTAGCCAAGGGCTATGCCGACTGTGTGGCCTTCATGGGGGAGAACAGCATCAGCGTGGTCGTCTCCGCAGCCGAGGACGGCTTGCAGACCGAGGATGTGGCAAAGATTACAGATATCGTACTCAGCGAGACAGAGTATGCCGCCGATCAGATCAAGATCATGGAGGCGGAGTAAGCGGGTTTGAGAATATAGAGGGCCGCCGCAGAAGGATGCTTCTGCGGCGGCTCAGCCTGTCAGGGAACGCCCGCCGGCCGCCCGGACGAAAGGGAAGGGGCAGTGCTGCACGGCAGATTTATTCACGATTTATTCACATTTTATGCGGCAGATGCACTATAATGGCTGTAGCGCCGCACAGCGGCCCAAATATAAAATGTAGGAGATGAACCGCCATGCTTGGTCTGTTTGGAAAGAAAAAGAGCCCGGAGGAGCGGCTGGAGGATTGCCGGAAGAAAGGGGACTGGGACGGACTGGCCAGGGCTTATTATGACCTGGGCACTGCCGCCATGGACCGGGGGGATTTGAACCAGGCTGTCCTATGGCTGCACCGGGCGGATACAGTTTACAGCGCCAGCGACGATGTATATGAGAAGGCCGGGGAAAAGCGCCTTTTCCGTGAGGAAATTGTCAGCGGCTGCTCCGAGCGCATCGGCACGCTGGAGGACGCCCCTCTGCTTTACAACGACGTCCCCGCCGAGGTGGAGGAGAAGGCGGAGGAGCTCAATGATGTCCAGATCAGGGTGTGGGGCCTGCTGTCCATTGCCCGGCTGGTCAAGCTGGGGGAACGGCTGGGCCGGTTCCCAGGCTGCGAAGCTCTGGGCAAGCTGGGCTGGGCGGTGGAGGTCATGTTCAAGTCCTTCCAGGAGCCCATTACCCAGGAGGAATACGGCCGGCTGATGGATCTCTGCAACGACCTCTATGATCTGGGGGATTCCGAGGCGTTCTACGCCGGCGATGAGATAGACATCCCCGGCGGTGCGCCCTTCCAGGTCTTTGACTTAAACGGGATGATGGGCGTACATCTGGAATTGAACGGTTATTTGGACAACCACCTGCGCCTGCTGAGCGCCCTGAGTCAGGACCAGGAGCCCCCCGCTGCGGAAAGCAGTATGGTGGGCTGCACCCTGCTGCCCGACTACTATGTCCGCACTGGGGCGGGTAAGCTGGAGGACGTCCCCCAGATCAAGGCGGAGCTGGAGCGGATCTGGGATGATTATGAATTCGTCTGCTCCCAGATCACCTGGCAGGCGGTGGCCCAGCGATTGGATGGGTACCGGACGCTGGACATCCTCCAATAGGGGAGCCAATACGGCCCCTCCCAATGAATCCGCTGCTTCACAAAGTTCTGGTTGTATTTTCCGGGAGATAGTGGTACAATAGATAGGCTAATCCGCTTACTGCATATCGAAGGAGTGTCTAAATATGGGCGAGAACAAAGAATATATGACCCACCCCGAGGAGCTGGGATGCATCCACATCTCCGAGGACGTGCTGGCCTCCATCTCCGCCGGGGCTGCCGCCGAGGTGGAGGGGATCAGCGGCCTGATGAGCCTGGCTGCGAAGAAATCCAACGCCAAGGGCGTGCGTTTGACTGTGGACGACGACGGGGCGGTGATTGACCTGTACGTGATGATCCGCTATGGCTACGCCATCCCCGAGGTGGCTGAGAAAATCCAGAACGCCGTATCCGGCGCGATTGAGTCCATGACGGGCTTTTCCGTGAAGGCGGTCAATGTCCATGTGGGCGGCGTCAGTTTCCAGTGAGCCCAGGCGCACGGTATTGAGAGGGGGAAGCGTCCGGCTATGATAAGGAATGTCGCCAGAGAGATTGCCATGCATCTCTCCTATGAGCTGAGCTTCACCGGCCTGAGCGCCGGCGAGCTGCTCGACCAACGCCTGAGCGGCCAGCATTTTGATGCGCTCTCTGCGGAATACGAGGTTTATGGCGAGCTGCCCGGCCCCTCCCAGCGCGCATACATCCGCAAGCTGGTCACAGGGATTGCCGCCCACGGCTACGAGCTGGACCAGTACATTGAGAAGTACGCCAAGGGCTGGCGCTTTGAGCGCATCCCCCTGGTGGCGGGGGCCATTATGCGTCTGGCTATGTACGAGATCCTGTACATGCCAGAGATCCCCAACGGCGCGGCAATCAATGAGGCGGTGGAAATCGCCAAGAAGTATGAGAGCCCCGACGTGGTCCGGTTTATCAACGGCATCCTGGGCACCTTTGTCCGGGATGAGGCGTCTGCCTCATACGTCGCAAAAGCCCCCGCGCCGGAGGCCGCAGCGGAAGCAGAATAAGAGGGAGGGCGCACAGCATGTGCGCCCTTCTCCCATCAAGGCCGCCGGAGCCCGGCGGGAAATGTGAGGAGGCGGGGCTGTGGAGCGGCATATCTATGAAGTGAGCGAACTCAACGAGCTGGTCAAGGCTGTCCTGGAGGGGATTCCGGAGTTCCAGGACTTGTATGTCAAGGGGGAGATCTCCAACCACAAGGTTTACTCTCCCGGCCACCACTATTTCTCCCTGAAGGATGACAGGGGGGCAATCCGCTGCGTCATGTTCCGCGGACAAGCCCAGAGCCTGCGTTTCCGCCCGGAGAACGGCATGATGGTCATCGCCCGGGGCCGGGTGAGCCTGTTCCCCCGGGACGGCGCCTACCAGCTGTACTGTGATGAGCTGACCCCCTACGGCGTGGGGGATCTCCATGTGGCCTTTGAGCAGCTCAAGGCCAAGCTCCACCAGGAGGGTCTGTTCGACCCGGCCCATAAAAAGCCCCTGCCGGACTATCCCCAGACCATCGCCATCGCCACCTCCCCCTCCGGGGCGGCGGTCCATGACATGATCCGCATCCTCCGCCGCCGTTACCCATTGGCAAAGGTGGTCCTGCTGCCGGTCCGTGTCCAGGGCGAGGAGGCCCCGCCAATGATCGCCTCCGCCCTGCGCTATGCCAATGCCCGCCGGGTGGCGGATGTGATCATCACCGGCCGGGGCGGCGGGTCTATGGAGGATCTGTGGGCTTTTAACGATGAGCGGGTTGCCCGAGCCATCTATGACTCGGAGATCCCCGTCATCTCCGCCGTTGGCCACGAGCCGGATGTAACCATAGCTGATTTTGTAGCGGATGTCCGGGCGTCCACGCCCTCCCACGCCGCAGAGCTGGCGGTCCCGGACCAGATGGAGCTGCGGGAGAGGCTGGAGGGCCAGAGGCTGCACATGGCCCGCAGCCAGGGCAAGCGGCTGGAGCTTCTGCGCAGGCGGCTGGAGGTGCTGGCGCAGAAGCGGGTGATGGCCGACCCCCTGGCGCCTGTACAGGACAAGCGGATGCTGCTGGGCCACCTCCAGAAGGAGCTGTACCATGCATCCAGCCTCCGTCTGGCCGAGCCCCGGCAGCGTGTGGCGGCCCTGGCCGCGAAGCTGGATGCGATGAGCCCTTTAAAAGTGCTGGGCCGGGGCTTCTCTATGGTCACAGACGAGAGCGGCGCACCCCTGCGCCGGGCTCAGGATGCGGCAGTTGGCAGCCAGGTCACGGCGCGGCTGGCCAGCGGCAGGCTGCTCTGCCGGGTAGAGGAAACCATTTTAGAGGAGGAACCGTCGTGAGCGGAAAGAAAGAAAAAAGCTTTGAGGAAAACATCACCTGGTTGGAATACAAAAGCCCGTCCTGTGCGCTTTCCAGTATCACCATCTTCTCGGTGGTGAAAAAGTTCTCTTTCAGTTTCAGGTAATAATATTTTCTGT
>JAAWKB010000039.1 GCA_022797115.1 Oscillospiraceae bacterium | reverse complement strand
GCAGGTACACCCCATGCAGGCCCCAAAGCCGCAGCCCATCCGCTCCTCCAGGCTGAGCAGGCCGGAGGTCTCCGTCCTCTGGCACACTGCCCGCAGCATGGGCAGCGGGCCGCAGGCGCAGAAGTAGCCGTAATCCGCCGGGAGCGCGTCTGTAACAAAGCCCTTTGTCCCATAACTGCCGTCAGCGGTGGCCACGATGGTCTCCACTCCCAGCGCACGGAACGCTTCCTCATAGAAAATTTCACTTTTCGTGTTAAAGCCCAGCACGGCTGCCGGCGTCTTCCCGGCGGCCAGCAGGGCCTTGGCCAGCCCATACAGCGGCGGAATCCCCACGCCGCCGCCAAGCAACAGGGTATGGCTGGCGCACCTGGAGACATCGAAACCGTTGCCCAGGCCGCACAGCAGATCCAGCGCCTGCCCAGGCTCCAGGCGGGCCATGGCCTCTGTGCCCTTACCCACTACCTTATAAACCAGGGTCAGCCCGTCCCCATCCCAGTCACAGATGGAGATTGGGCGGCGGAGGAACTGCCCCTCCAGCCGGATATTCACAAACTGCCCCGGCGCGGTGATGGGGCTGGTATCGCCGGTGAGGCGCAGCTCCCACACCTCTGCCGTCAGCGCCTGATTCCGCGCGACAGTATACATCCCCTGCTTCATCATCCCTCCGCCTCCTGCCAGACAATTTTTCCACCTACCATGGTCAGCTTGCACACGCCGTACAGCTCCATCCCCGCAAAGGGGGTGGCCCGTCCCATGGACTGGAATTCTTCCGGGTCCACCCGGTAGGCCGCATCTAGGTCGAACACGGTTAAATCCGCCGGCTGGCCCTCCGCCAGGGGAGTCCCGAAGCCGAAACGCCGGGCGGGATTGCCGTGCAGCAGCGAAATGAGCCGCTCCAGCGGCAGGAGGCCGGGCCGCACCAGATGGGTGTACAGCGCGGCAAACGCTGTCTCCAGCCCCACCACACCCATGGCGCTGCCCGCCAGTCCCTTGCCCTTCTCAGCGGCGGTGTGGGGAGCATGGTCCGTGGCAACCATGTCAATGGTCCCATCCAGCAGGCCGGCCAGCAGCGCCTGGCGGTCCTCCTCGCCCCGAAGGGGGGGATTCATCTTAAAGCGGCCATCCTCCCGGAGGTCCCTGTCGCTGAATACCAGATAGTGTGGGCCGGTCTCGCATGTCACATCCACCCCCCGTGCCTTGGCCCGACGGATTTGCTCTACGCTCTCCTTGGTGGAGACGTGGCAGATGTGGTATGGGCAGCCTGTCTCCTCCGCCAGCTGGAGGTCCCGGGCAATGGGGCCCCACTCACTCTCGGAGCAGATCCCCCGGTGGCCGTGGAGGCGGGCGTACTCCCCGTCATGGATATACCCGCCACGCAGCAGGCTGTTGTCCTCACAGTGGGCGGCGATGATTTTCCCCAGCCGCCGGGCCTCATCCATGGCCGCACGCATCACCGCCGGTCTCTGTACACCCCGCCCATCGTCGGAGAAGCCCGCCGTATAGGGCGCCATGGCCGCCAGATCTGCCAGCGCACTCCCCTGCTCCCCCACGGTAATCGAACCGTAGGGATGGACATGAACCACCGCGTCCCGCCTGATGACGTCCAGCTGGCATTCCAGGTTCGCCATGCAGTCAGGCACTGGGTCCAGATTCGGCATACTGCACACATGGGCGTACCCACCCCGGGCGGCGGCAAGGGTGCCGGTCCGGATGGTCTCCTTAGAAGAAAATCCCGGTTCCCGCAGATGCACATGTACATCCACGAAACCGGGAAAAACGGCGGTATGACGCAGGTCAATCACAGAAATACCGGGGAACACCGGCAGAGAACCGGCAATGGAAACAATACGGCCATCCTTAACAGAAATGTCAACAGGGCGGAACTGGCCGTCCGCAAAAAGCTTGGCATTTTTCAGGATATAGTCCAACACACGTACCCCTTCCCTGGCCTAACGGCTGCGCCCGCCAGAGATACGGCCTGAGCCGCGCCCCCCGGCCCCAGGCATCCGGCCGTTATCAGCACATCCAAACAAAATTAATTTATTATACATGCAAATATGAGAAATATCAATAGGAAATATGCACAATTCAGCAAAAGAACTGCTCGCTTTTCGCTGCTCCCCAATTTTCTTCCCTGTTTCCACACCCCTTTGATCCTGTGGCGGCACAAAATTGACCGCAATTCTTATTTAAGGAATCCTTAATTTTCACCGCTCCATCTTGACGCTGGATGGACAACTACGGTATAGTATGTTCAAGATCTTCCAGGAATGATGCCTGGATCAAAGAGGGGGAACGGCGTATGGAAAGTAACCGGCGCGTCATGACCATCCCCAACCTGCTCTCTGCATTTCGCATTCTGCTGGTACCGGTGATCGCATGGCTGTATTGTGGTAAAGGGGACTATCCCCTTACCGCCGGGGTGCTCCTGCTGTCAGGGGCTACGGATATCGTGGACGGCTTCATCGCCAGACGTTTCCACATGACGAGCGACTTGGGGAAGGTGCTGGACCCAGTGGCGGACAAGCTGACCCAGGCAGTGGCGCTGGGGTGCCTGCTGACCAGGTTCCCAGCGGTCTGGTGGCTGATGGCGGTGCTGGTGATCAAGGAGGCGCTGATGGCCGCTATGGGCATCTTCGTCATCCGGCGTACCGGCGTGGTATACAGCGCAGCCTGGCACGGCAAGCTGGCCGCCTGCATCCTCTACGCGGTGATTTTAACGCATATTGTCTGGTATAATATCCCGGCAGAGCTTTCCGCCTGCTTCGCTGCGGCTGGGACAGCGGGGATGCTGTTGTCCCTTACCATGTACGCAACACAGAATGTCCGGCGGGTAAAGGGCAGCGCACAGTAGACAGCAGCAAAACGCCGTAGGCTGATTGCCTACGGCGTTTTCTGTCGAGGCGCAGCTCTCCCCTGCCCTCAATAATAGGCCACCAGCAGGTCCACAACCGTACCGTAGCTCTGAATCCCATCCGTCTGCCCATAAGATTTCAGGGAGTTGTCGTAGATGGCCTTGCTGACCTTGGCCGTCACCCCCTCAAACTGATCCCAGTAGGCGCTATGGTAGCGGAGATCTGCCAGCACCCCCTCCGGCAGCGTGGCATAGATAGCCGCCCACCGGTCCCGGTCTGCCCGGTACAGGGCGTTGGACAGGTGGATGAACCCCATCAGGTAGCCGGAATATTGGTAGGCCGGTTCGTCAGATGAGGTGGACGCAGCAATCGCCAGGAAATTGCACTCCTGCTCTGAGGCAATCCCCCGCTGATGCGCCAGCTCATGGGTAATATTGGCCGGCAGCAGGCAGGCGGGGCTGTCCACATTCAGATTGGACTCCCCCGTATAGGGGCTGTAGAAGCCGGTGAAATTCATGGCGCTGAACAGGCGGGAAAACACCATCTTTTTGGGAATCCGGTCTGTCCGGGCCAGGAAGGGGAACTCCCGGGCGATATTTTCGTACACATGGGGGCTGGCCTGGAAAATTTCCTCCCGCGGTACCGCAAATACGCCGTCCCCGTCCCGGGCCACCAGACCGGCTGTCTCTACCAGCCGCTGGGAGAAATAGCCCGCCGTCCGCTCCAGGCTCTCCACTGTCACCGGCTGGGCATAGATGCCGCTCTTTTCCTGGAAACCGTCGGCATAGTAGTTCACTCCCCACATCACACAGTAGAATCCGTAGGCAGTCAAACACAGGCAGGCCAAGCCCATCAGGCCGCCATAAGCGGTGTGTGCGCGGCCCTCCCGCTGGGTACGCAGGCGGCGGCAGAGCAGGATAACCCAGGCCGCTGCCCCCAGAATGAACGCCACATAGCACCACTCCACCACCGAGAAGGGAAACAGATACCACAGCCGGGCGTAACCGTCCTTGAGGATCTGGGTTGCGCCGGAAACGGCGTTGGCCGCCGCCCGGCTGCTGATGCCGTACCAGTAGACGCCAAACAGCGCCAGCACACCCAGCGCCCAGATATGTACCAGCTGATGTCTCCGAAAAAATGCCCCCATAGAAGCTCCCCCTTCTGTCTGCTGTTTTTACAGTTGATATCTTTTCTTATAGTATAACCTCTTGGCAAAAGTCTGCCAAGAGGTTATACTTTCCATTCTTAGAATCTGTATTTGTCACCATGGGATACCGGCTGGGCAGCGTGCAATGGTTGTGAATACAGGTTTTTAATGTTTGCCCGTTTTCTCCACCGCTTCAAGCTGGTCCTCCGGCCAGACCGGCTCGTGGGTGGCGTAGCTGGACGACGGGACTGGCAGGCCCTTCCGCTTCAGCTGGTAGGCGGAGTAGGTTCGCACGCCGGCATAGAGGCAGGCGAAGATAGGTACGCCCAGGAACATACCAGCCACGCCCCACAGGCCGCCCCCTACCAGGATGGCCACGATCACCCAGAAACCGGAAATCCCGGTGCTGTCGCCCAGGATTCTGGGCCCCAGGATATTGCCGTCAAACTGCTGGAGCGCCAGAATAAAGATGATGAAATACAGGCACTTGATGGGGCTGTCCAGCAGGATCAAAAACGCGCTGGGGATTGCCCCCAGGAAGGGGCCAAAGAAGGGGATGATGTTGGTGATGCCGACCACCACGCTGACCAGGGGCGCATAGGGGAACTGGAAGAGGCTGGAGAAGAAGAAGCACAGGATGCCGATAATCAAGGAATCGAGCAGCTTGCCGCGGACAAAGCCGCTGAAGATCCGGTCTGTAGCCTTGATGCCCCGGATCAGCAGGGCTGCCTGATCCTCATTGAGGAAGGTATAGCACAGCTTGCAGCCGGCGGCGGAAAAGGACTCCTTGGCCCCCAGAAGGTAGAGGGAGACCATAATGCCGATGAACAGATTTTTGAAGAAGGTCATAACCCCCACTACGCCGCCGGTGATGGCCTGGACCGCCACCTGGAGCTGGGGTACCACGTTCCGGTTGATCCAGACCAGCGCATCCTCATAGTACTGGTTGAACATCTCCGATGCCTTGTGGGCCAGATCGGGGTTGTTCTCCAGCAGGCTGATGCACCACGACTCCACGGTCTCATAGTAGACCGTGGCGTTGCCCACCAACTGGACCAGGCTCCGGTACAGCTCCGGCAGCAGCACGCTCATCAAGGCATACAGCAGCACAGCCACAACAGCCCACGTCAGCAGAATGGCCACTGCCCGCAGCCACTTGGGCTGGGCCCGCTGCCCGCCGCTGCGGAAAATGGCCCGCTCAAACCAGTTGACCACCGGGGCCAGCAGGTAGGCCAGGGCAAAGCCGTAGAGGATGGGGGCCAGGATCGACACCAGGTTCTTCGCATAGGTCAATACAATACTGCTGCGGAAGACCAGGTCATAAAACAGCATGACCGCACACACCACGGCCACCGCTGTCAGCCCCCAGGCAACATAATGGTTGTCTTTTTTCATTGTGTTCAGACGCCTCCTCGACACAAAGATTGTTTTCTCCATCATACTCAACTTTTTCTGTGATTGCAATACCCCTATCAATATGTTATACTGCTTTTAGGAAAAGCTTAACAAATTTTTCATGATTTTTCTTTTACTGGAGGACAAATCACAGCTATGGCACAGACACTTTTGTTTATTGTCAATCCCCGGGCGGGCCGCACACGCTCCATGGCCCCTCTGTTTGAGGCCGTAGCCCATTTCAGCGAGGAGGGCTATCTGGTCTCTGTACGCCAGACCCTGCACCCCGGACATGCTACAGAGCTTGCAGAGGCGGAAGGGGGACGGTTCGACCGGGTCGTCTGCTTTGGCGGGGACGGCACACTCAACGAAGTGGTCAACGGCCTCATGCGCCTGCCGTCTCCCCCGCCCCTGGGCTACATCCCCGGCGGCAGCACCAACGACTTTGCCGCCAGCCTGGAGCTGTCCGCCGACCCTCTCCAGACCGCCCGCCGCATCACCGCCAGCCCTGGGAAACCTCTGGATGTGGGCCTGTACAACGGCAGGCCCTTTGTCTATGTGGCCTCCTTTGGTGCGTTTACCAGGGTGTCCTACAGCGCTCCTCAGTCGATCAAAAACGATCTGGGGCACCTCGCCTATCTCCTGGAGGGGGTCAAGGATCTGTCCACCCTGCGGCCCTACCGGGCTACCGTCGCCGCCGGGGATGAGGTTTTTGACGGCAGTTTCCTATTTGGTGCTGTCACCAATGCCACCAGCGTGGGTGGGCTGATGAAGCTGCAAAAGGAGCGGGTAGTCCTGGACGACGGCTTGTTCGAGCTGCTGCTCATCCCTACCCCCACCAACGCCGTGGAGCTCCAGGCCCTGATCCGCAGCCTGGTACTCCAGGATTTCGACGGCGCAGGAGTGATTTTCCGGCATGTCTCCGCTGTCACCGTGGAGACTCCCGAGGGGTTCCCCTGGACGCTGGATGGGGAGTACGGCTCCGGCGCGGAGAAGGTGGAGATCCAGACCCTGCGCCAGCGGCTGACCTTTTTACTGTAAGTCATCCTTTTTTCTCAGAGCTGCTTCGCCTTGCTATGCAGGAAAAGTGCCCAGCTGGGCACCTTTCCTGCATTTCCCTTTATCTTCCAGTTTATTTTGCGCGCACAATGCACTCGAGCACCTGCCCGTCCACGCTGGCGGTGATCTTGGTGGTGCCCTTGCCGGCCCACTTGACCACGCCGGATGCGCTGACGGTAGCCACGCTGGTATTGGCGCTGGCCCAGGTTACGGGGCTGTCGGTGCCCTTGACCTTCATCTGCACATCCGCATCCTTGGAACCGAAGGTAAAATCGGTCTTGTTCAGGCTGAGCTTGGCGGAGCTGACCCAGGGGTCGCCGGTGATGGTCACGGAACAGGTGGCGGTCTCCTCCCCGCTGGTGGCGGTGATGGTCACAGTGCCGCCGGCCTTCCCGGTGACGGCCCCGTCCTCCACAGTGGCGATGTTCTCATTGGAGCTACTCCATGTCACATCACCGCTGCCGCCGGTGGTGGTCAGGCGGGCAACCTCCCCGGCGGGGATGGTAAAGGAGCTCTGGGACAGGGCCAGCGGGCCAGCAGGCTCGTCCGGAGGCGCCGCCTCCCCCTCCTGCGGGTCCCCGGTGGGATTCTCAACGGCAGGCGTGTCATCCCCCTCCGTGGGCTCCGTGTTTTCCGACGGCTCGCCAGGCTCCTGGACCGGGGTGATGGAGAGATCCAGCGGGTTGTCGTCCTGGCCGGCAGGGGGTGTCATATCGGTCCGGATTCCCATTGCGTCGGCAATCCGGTCGCCCATGAACACATAGGCCACTACGCCCAGGATGATGACCGCGGTCAGCAGCAGCATGACGCCGCCTGCGCCGCCGCTGGAGCTGGCACGCCGCTTTTCCAGGCGTTTCCCTCCCTGGCGGTGCAGGGGCTTCCCTTTCCGGATGGCCTCATCCTCCTCACAGAAGGGGCAGATCCGGTATGTATCAGAATATTCTTCGCCGCATTTCGGGCATTGGCGGTTGCTCATATAAAGGTTCCTCCTTGGTGTGCTGTTTTGCAATTTACATAATACCTACTTTTCCAGCGGTAGTCAACCATATTTTGTCATATTAGACGTGTTATGGGAAAAAATGTTCCCATCTGCCTTGCATTTTATCGGCATAGAATTTATAATAATGGGGTATTTTGTCGAAATATTTAGAAATTCAGGAGGGCGAGCTATGACGGACACCATTTTCATCGGCATTGCCGGGGGGACCGGCAGCGGGAAGACCACGCTGACAGAGCACATTAAAAAGCGTTTTGGCGACGCGGTAGGGGTGATCTACCACGACAACTATTACAAAGACCAGACTGGCATCCCCTTCGAGACGCGCTGCCGCCAGAACTATGACCACCCCGACGCCTTTGAGACAGACCTGATGGTCCGGCACCTGCGTGCGCTGCGCTCCGGCATCCCCATCCAGTGCCCGGTCTACTCCTATACCGAGCACAACCGCACCAGGGAGACGGTAGAGATCATGCCCGCCAGCGTCATCATCGTGGAGGGGCTGCTGATCTTCCAAAACCCGGAGCTGCGGGATCTGATGGACATCAAAATTTTTGTGGACACGGACGCTGACGTGCGCATCCTCCGCCGGATTTTGCGGGATGTGAAGGAGCGGGGCCGGAATATCGACTCCGTCGTAGAGCAGTATCTGACCACGGTGAAGCCCATGCACGAGCAGTTCATTGAACCCTCCAAGCGGTACGCTGACATTATTGTGCTGGAGGGCGGGCATAACCTGGTGGCGCTGGACATGATTATGCAGCGCATCGCCAGCCACATCGGCCAGCAGCGATAGAGCGGGTGGCGGCGATGGTGATGGAAAACGGGACCATCCAGCTGATGCCCGCAGATGTGTCCCTTGCAGGGCAGGTGGTTGATTACTACCAGCGAAATCGGAAATTTCTGGAGGAATTTGAACCGGCACGGGAAGAAGCGTTCTTTTCCCTGGAATATCAGGCACAGCTTTTGGAAAAGGAAATGGCCAACTGGAGGGAAAAGACGGCGTACCGGTTTTACATCAAGCGGGTAGAAGAGCCGCAGAAAATCATTGGCATGATCGGGCTGAATAATGTGGTATGGGGCGCGTTTTGCTCCGCTTTTCTGGGCTATAAGCTGGATGAGGCGTTGGTCAACCGAGGATACATGTCAATGGCAATCGCTATTGTGGTGCAGTATGCGTTCCAGGAGCTGCGTCTGCACCGGATCGAGGCCAATGTCATGCCCAGGAACGGGGCGTCGTTAAGGGCCCTGGAAAAGAACCATTTCATCAATGAGGGGATGTCGAGAGACTATCTCCGGATCAATGGGCGCTGGGAGGATCATATTCACATGGTAAAGCTGAACAGCTGCATCTGATTTCAGGCAGCGGGATTCCACCGGCGCTTCAGGCCGATACACAACATATTGTATAGCTATCCCCTATAGGCCGCCGCTTATAGGGGATATTCTCTTTACGCGGATGCCTCATTGGCCCTGGTCAGCCGTCCCCTGTCACAAATAATTTGACGAAGCGTCTTGACAAACTGCGGCAACTGGTGTATGGTTAATTACATAACCAACTAACCAATTAACTAAACAACAAAGCAAGTGAAGGGGGGCGCTAATTTGAATGAGCGTTTAACAGAGCAGAAATCTATCTACCTCCAAATTAGCGAAATGATTGAAACAGACATTTTGCGGGAAATTCTGCTGGAGGAGGAGCAGGTGCCAAGCACCAACGAGCTGGCGAAGCTCTACACCATCAATCCAGCCACAGCGGCAAAGGGGGTAGGACTGCTGGTAGACGAGGACATCCTGTACAAGCGCAGAGGGATCGGGATGTTTGTATCCAAGGGCGCACGGGAGAAAATACTGGCAAAGCGGAGGGCGGCCTTCGCAGAGAACCATATTGCCCCCCTTCTGGCGGAGGCCAGAAGCCTGGGGATCTCAAAAGAGGAATTACTGAACATGATAGGAGAGAGCAGTATATGAGTCTGATCTGTGAAAATATCGTAAAAACATATAGCGGCAAGGAGGTCCTCCGGCAAGTCAGCCTGGAGCTCCAGCCGGGCAAGATTTATGGCCTGATTGGCCGCAATGGAGCGGGTAAAACAACCCTCCTGTCCATCCTGACCGCTCAGAATCCCGCCACCCAGGGGACAGTCTCCCTGGACGGGCAGCCTGTATGGGAAAACCGCGCCAGCCTCAAGCAGCTCTGCTTTTCCCGTGAGCTGAACGCCAATGCGGAGAGCGGGCTGGCCTCCATGAAGGCCAAGGAGTACCTGCGCATTGCCGCCACCTATTATGAAGGCTGGGATAAGGACCTGGAGAAACGGCTCATCCAGCTCTTTGCTCTGGATGTCAAAAAGAAGATGGGGAAACTCTCCAAAGGGATGCTCTCCATGATTACCATCATCGTGGCCCTGTGTGCCAAGGCCCCCTACACCTTCCTGGATGAGCCGGTGGCTGGGCTGGATGTGGTGGCCCGGGAGCAGTTCTACCGGCTGCTGCTGGAGGAATATGCCGCGACCGGCCGTACCTTCCTGATCTCCACCCACATCATTGAGGAGGCCGCCGACGTATTGGAGGATGTCATCATCCTCCACGAGGGGAAAATCCTGGTGACGGGGAATACCCAAGCCTTTGTGGACAGCGCCTGCCATGTCAGCGGCCGGGCCGAGGAGGTGGACGCCGCCGTGGCGGGTCTGGAGACCCACTATCCGGAGACCATCGGCCGCAGCAAAGGGGTTACTGTGTTCCTCAAGCCCGGGCAGTCCATCGATGGGAGCCGGGATGTGTCCATCCAGCCGGTGAACCTCCAGCGGGCCTTTGTAGCCCTATGCGGCGAGGAGGCAAGGCATGAGGCGTAATGTGGCATTCTGGACCCGCTTCACCTGGGAAACCGCCGGTGTATGCGCAGCCATCACAGGGGTTCTGGCGGTCGTCTCCATCCTGAAAACGGACCGTCTGGACTTCTCCCTGCTGGCCTCGGTGGTCCCCTATTTCCTCTGCTTTTCCGCTGTGTTCAGTATCATGATGGTCAACACCGGCGCACAGACCCTGTATGTCCCTCTCCTGCTTGCCATGGGGGAGACGCGGCGCAACGTCCTGCTGGGGTTCCAGTACTACCGGACGCTGATTATCGCTGTCACCGTAGGCGTGTGCGCGCTGGTATGGCTGCTGGTGCCGGGGGAGCTTTCCCGCACCGGCCTGCGGAGCATCCCAACCCTCCTGTTTGGCCTGCTCATCACCTCCGCCGCCGGAAGCCTGCTGGGGACGCTGACGGTCAAATGGAAATGGGCGGGAACGGTCCTGGTTGTCCTCATGTGCGGTGTGGCAGGCGGCTTTATCGGCTTCGTTAGTGCAGGCGACTTGAATCTGGCGGCGGATACTGTGCAGATGGTATCCTACCTGACAGTGCTGCCCTGGTGGCTGGTTATGGCGGCGTTGGCGTTGTTCGCAGCGGACATCCTGTTTCAATGGCTGCTGCTGCGCCGGCGGGAAGTAAAATTGTAAGGAGGGAAACGTCCATGTATTTTTTTAAGCGGCATTTTCAAGCGACTCGGAATACCCCCCTCGTGATGATGGCCTACCAACTGGGGTTTTTCCTGTTCGGGATCGTCCTGGTGGTTGTGGTCAATACCTTTTTCAACAGCGATCAGGATTACGCCCCACTCGGAAGCCTGATGGCTATTATCGGGGTCTTCGCAGGTTTGGTGGCCCGGGGCGGCGGAGCCGCCGCCCGTTTCCGCATGGCCGTATCGATGGGGCAGACCCGCCGGGATTTCCTGCTGATAGACCCGCTGCTGACGGTGCTGACCTCCTTGCTGGGCGTAGGCGTGGCATGGTGCCTGACCCAAGCGGAAACATGGCTCTACAGCTTGCTCTACCCCGGCTATGAGAACGAGCTGGATCTGACGGTGATATTCCAGTGGAAGTACATCCCGTTAATTTTGGGCGTAGCCCTCCTGGACCTGTTCCTGGGCGCAGTCCATACCCGTTTTGGTTTCAAAGGGTTCGCTGTGCTGTGGTTTCCTCTTTGCTTTGCCCCTGCAGTGATTGGCCAGGCCCTTCGTGCGGCGCAATCCAGCAGCGGCAGCCTCCTTGCCGGAATTGGGCGGGGGCTTCTCGCCCTGGCCGGGCTGGAGATGACGGCTTGGCTGGCAATCGGGGCGGCAGTGGTGCTGGCTATGCTGGCTTTCATCGGCTTCAGCTATAACAGGGCGGAAATCCGCCTGTAACAGTTCGGATATCACGTTTGCAGAAAGCTTGAACCGTTTTCTTACAATTGCTCTGCGGGAACGCTTCCTCCATACAGATTGCCTTTTCCACATATTTGTGCTATTTTATAAATATAGAGCAAGTTCCTGCTGTGGAAAGTACGATACTCTGGCAGACTATCTTTCAAAGGAGGGCGCCCCATGCGCATCATTATTGCTCCTGCCAAAAAAATGGTATGGGATACGGACAGCTTTGCGGTGGATGATCTTCCTATGTTCCTGGAGCAGACCGAGCGGCTGAAAACAGCCCTTCAGGGGATGTCCCATCAGGAGCTGCAAGCCCTCTGGAAATGCAGCGACGCCATCGCCGGGCAGAACATAGAGCGGCTGGAGCGCATGGACCTGCGCCGCAGCCTCACCCCTGCCATTCTCTCCTACGAGGGCATCCAGTACCGCTACATGGCCCCCGGTGTGATGGAGACGGCACATCTGGACTACCTCCGGGAGCACCTGCGAATCCTCTCCGGCTTCTATGGCCTCCTGCGGCCCTTCGATGGCGTGACTCCCTATCGCCTGGAGATGCAGGCCAGGCTATCCGTGGACGGCTGCCGGGATCTGTATCACTTCTGGGGCGGCCGCTTGGCCCGGCAGCTGGCCTCAGAGACCGATGTGGTGCTGAATCTGGCCTCCAAGGAGTACAGCAAGGCGGTGGCATCCGGCCTGCCTCAAACCATCCAATTTGTCACCTGCGTCTTCGGAGACCTGGAAAACGGGAAGGTCGTCGAGAAGGGGACCAAGTGCAAGATGGCCCGGGGGCAGATGGTGCGCTGGCTGGCGGAGAACCATATCACAGACATCAATGACCTCCGGGCATTTGACCAGCTGGGCTATCAGTTTTGGGATGCCATGTCAGAGGGGAACCGCAGGGTTCTTCTTTGGATACAGTCCCGCAAGGCTTGAGCCCCTCCCCTGCCCTACCATAATGTGAAAATAAGGCAGCCGCATGATACCTTCGCATCATGCGGCTGCCTCACGCTTTATCAGGTTTCTGACGCCGCCCTTTGTCCAGCAGGAGCGGTTACAGCAGATGGATCTGACCCAACACCGGCACTTCCTTCTCCACGCCCTGGATGGCGTTGACGATGCCGATAAACCAGCAGATGGCGCAGAAGATGCCTCCCACCGAGCCGATGATCCAGCCTAAGAGTGGGAACCGGGTCACAAATCCCAGCACGGTACCCGCCAGCCAAATGACCAAGGACTGGTTCAGATGGAACCGGCTCCCCTCCCTGTCCCCGGCAACAAAGGCGATCAGAAGCCCCACCCAGGTCAGATAGGCCACAATATCTGTTGCGCGCTTGTCCATACGTGCTCTCCCCCTTCTCTATTTATGCCACAGGGAAATGTCCCCGCTGATACTGGATATATGGAAGCTCCTCCTGCCGCCGTCCAGGTAAATTGCCTCGCCGGAGCGGGCCTTGACCGGTCCCACCAGGGAGAAGTTGGTATCCAAATCCCCGCTGACGGTGCTGAACTGTAGGGTAAAGCCCTCGCCATCGGGCATGGTGATCTCGCAGTCCCCGGATTTGGAGGAGACCTCCAGCTGCTCCGGCATCGCATCAGAGGCAATTTCTACATCGCCGCTGGCGCTGGAGCACCGGATCTCCCGGACGCTGCCGCAAATGTCCAGATCCCCGCTGGCGGTGGCAGCCCGGACAGAGCCGAATGTCCCGTCCAGTTTGACGTCGCCGCTGGCGGTCTCCGCCTGGACGCTGCCGGCGCTCCCCGTACACTCCAGATCGCCGCTGGCGGACTTGAAGGCCAGCTCATGGCAGGAGACGTCCTGGAGATTGACGTCGCCGCTGGCGGTCTTCAGCGAGAGCCGGCCGGCCTCCAGATCCTCGGCCTCTACGTCGCCGTTGACTGTGGAGAGCTGGATGAACTCCCAATACCGCCGCGGCAGGGTCAGCTCTACATCTGCCGCCGCCAGGCCGCGCAGGAAGAAGAAGGTGCTGCTGGCTGTGTTCCCCTGCCGGATGGACAGCACGCCATCCTCGCCCAGCCGGGCCTCCAATCGCTCCACGTCGCCGCCCAATACGACATCGGACTGGCTGTCCTCCGCCAAATGGAGGGTGACATCCCCGTTGACAATCTGCACATCAATACCCTTGACCTCCTGGGAGGGCAGAGAGGTCTCCGTCACCCGGCGGCTGTTGCCGGAGCCGCAGAAGAAGCCGCGCTGCCGGTCATACCCGGCGGCAAAGGACCAGCCCTTGTCCTCCTTCTCCGCCTCCCGCTCATCCTGGGGCGTTTCCTCATAGCCGTCCCGGTCGACGTGGATATAGATCTTGCCCTGGAGGCCGTTGGGATACTTCTCTTTGATTTTCTCCGCCACATTGCGCACAATAATGGCGGCCTGGTCCACCGCATCCTTGGTCTGGCTCACCGTCTCCCGGACGATGTCCTCCATGCCCCGCAGCAGCTCGCCGGTAAAGTCCCTGCCCTCCTGCCGGGGCAGCTCCCCCTCGGGGCCCAGGCTGTCCAGATAGGCCAGCAGCTCGTCCACATTGCCCAGATCCTCCATGGCCTTCCCGAAAGCCTCGTCCTCCGCCATGCCAGAGGCCACCAGATCCTGCCAGCGGCTGAAGAGGTTGTCGCTGAGTTCCTCAATAAGCTCCACCTTGGCGGTGGTCTCCTCTGCGGCGGCCAGACGGCCCGTCACCGCAATGATGAATTTCGTCTTCATCTTTTCCATGGTCTTACTCCTCCTCCAAAGAAATCAGGGCGTCCAACAGTCCCCTGGTATTTTGCCACTCCCGGCAGTTCTCCTCCCATTTCCGGCGGCCCTCGTCGGTGATGGAGTAGTACCGCCGCCTGGCGCCCGGGCCGTCCTCCCCCCAGTAGGAGGTGATCAGGCCGCTGCTCTCCAGCCGCTTAAACGCGGTGTAGAGGGTTGCCTCCTTAAAGCCGTACTGGCCGTTCGTGCGCTGCTGGACGTTTTTGTTGATCTCATAACCATAGTTGTCCCCCCGCATCAGTTGGGTGAGGATAATGGTGTCTGTGTGCCCCCGCAGGGTGTCAGCTGAAATGGACAATCCAAACACTCCTTTCCGGCGGCCTTTTCCCGGCCGCGCCTGTGTCATGGCGTTATCATACCAGGATATATATCATCTGTCAAGGTATTTCTTCGCAAAATGTATTAACATTTTATGAAGGCCAGCCGGCAGGGGGCTCGGTTACAGGGACGCAGGCGGGAAGAGGGTTGCTTGCAGGCAGAAACAGCCGTCAGACCACTGGCTGCGCAGCAGCCCACTGTATTTTTCCACAATAGACCGCACGCTCCGCAGGCCAATGCCGTGCTCCCCCTCGCTGGGGGCGGCAGGCAGGCCGCTGCTGTCAAGCTCCACCGGGGTAGGGCAGCCGTTCTCCACTTGAAGGAGCAGCCGCTTGTTCTCCGTCAGCTCCAGCTTCAATTTGATCCACCGCTCCCCTTCCCCAACATCCCGGCAAGCATTAACGGCGTTTTCCACGGTGTTGGCCAGGAGGATACACACGTCCATCTCTTGGTAGGGCAGCTCCGCCGGGATGCGCACGTCCACCTCCGTGCGGCAGCGGGCGTCCTCCGCCTGGGAGATATACCCCGCCAGGACGGCATTGATGGCGGCGTGGGGGCACCAGACGGTCTGGGTGAGGGCGGCCAGCTTTCCGCCCAGCTCCTGGACGTACTCCTCAGCCCCGGCGCTGTCGCCCTGGCGGAGCATCCCCTCCAGGGCGACCAGATGGTGGCGCATATCGTGGCGGTAGATCCGCCCCAGCTCCACCTTCTGGCAGATGGCATTGTAGTCCCGCCGCTGCAGCTCCAGCTGCTGGCTGCTCTCGTAGACCTGGATCTGCCGCCACAGAGAGCGGAAAATAGTCAGGTATGTCAGGGGCATGAGCAGGAGCACCAGGAGGATGCGGATCACCCCGACCATGTCCGGCATGGGCGCGCCCACCGGCACAGAAGTGAACATAATGAGCAGGTAGTAGGTCCCGCCAATTGCCGCGAACAGCCACCACCCCTTGCCCATCTTACTTTGCAGCTCCAGGAAGGGGCGGCGCAGATACTTCCAAAATAGAAACTCCACTATCGGGAACACCACCAGGCGGCTGATGAGCATGACAATATAGGTATCACCGGTCAGCCTGTCCAAGAAATTCGTAATTTGCAACAGCCAGAAGCAGACCGTATCTGTCAGGCAGAAGAGGAAGAAAAACCGCCCGTCCCTGTACTTGGAGAGTACAAAGAAGAGGATCAGGGTCGGGATGGTACAAGTAAAAAAAGCGATGCCCATGATGATGCCGTGGCCCAGCCAGAACATCGCCATCACATTGCAAACCAGCATTACCACAGCCCCGGTGAAGCCGTAGAGCAGGGTGCTCCGCCAGGTGTAGCGCGGCTCAAAGAGCAGCAGGAACAGGGCAACAATGTGGAGCATAGACCACAAAAAGGAAATATCTCTAAACACAGCCATAACGGCACTCTCCTTCATACACAATCCATCTGGTACGTCTGGACATCAAAAAAAGCCCCAGGGACCGGTCTCCCGGCACCGGGGGCCATGAGGTTTTTTGCAGCAGCCTATTTCTCCATCCACTGCTCCCTGTTTTCGCTGTACCAGACCACCCGGTTCCGGCCCAGCCGCTTGGCGTCATACAACATGGTATCCGCCAGCTTCAGGCAGGTGTCGAAGCTATCCCCCATCTTCGGCAGGAGGGTGACGCCGCCGACACTGATCGTCACCCATTCACAGACCGGTGAGTTGTGGCGGATATGCAGGTCCTCCACCGCCTGCCGGACGGTCTTCAGGAATTCAAAGGCCGAATGCCCGTCGTTGCCCACAAAGACCGCCACAAACTCCTCCCCGCCATAGCGGGCGAAGAGGTCTGTTGCGCGCTGGAAATAGGAGGACGCCTTCTTGGCTACGGCAGCGATCACCTTGTCCCCTGCCGGGTGGCCGAAGGTGTCGTTATACAGCTTGAACTTGTCAATATCGAACATGCACACCGACAGCGGCAGCCCGAAGCGGATGGCCTCCCGCCAGCGCACAACGCTCCCGCCCTCATAGAGCCGCCGGTTGCCGACGCCAGTCAGGTCATCCACCATCGCCTGCTGCTGGAAGTGCATCTGGTAGTGGTAGAGCTGGATATGCGTATCTACCCGCGCTTTGATGATCACCGGGCTGAAGGGCTTTGCCACATAGTCTACCGCCCCCAGCAGCAGCCCCCGCTCCTCATATTGGATATCGGCAAGGCTGGTGAGCAGGATGACGGGGATATGCTTGGTGATCTCCGTCTCCTTCAGCTCCTTGAGCATCATAAAGCCGTCCATGCCCGGCATGATGACATCCAGCAGGATCAGGGAGAAGCATCCATCCTTAGCGGCGTCCAGCCCCTCCTCCGCCCGCTGGCACACGGTTACATCGTAGTCCTCCTTCAGAATAGAGCACAGAAATTCGCCCTGGACAGGGCTGTCGTCAATCACCAGTATCTTATCCATGACGTTTCACCTTTCGTCCTTTTGCATATATATTATCCAGCCCGGCGGCTGTTTCCAGTAATTTCCTGCGCGACATATACCACCGTCTTGGGCAGCTCGTCCGCGCCGGTGCGGGCCAGCACGGCGGTGGCCCGAATCCAGCTGTCATCCGCGCCCGGGCCCTCCGGCACCTTGCGGTACTCCACCGCCACATAAGGCTTCCACCACCGCAGGGTCTCGCGCAGGTTCTTCACGTTCATCACCCGCAGATACTCCGCCCGGTCGTCCGGATGGATGAAATGGTTGGCATAAATTTGCAGCGCGGCGGTGCAGTTGACCTCCTCGCCCAGCACATCCTCCACACGCCGCAGCTGGGTGACGGCGCGGAAGGTGTCGTTTTCCACATTAATATAATATGTGGAGAAAAACAGGTGGGCCAGACTGCCGATGATATCCGCCCGGTCCGCCAGAGCCTGGAGCCGGGATTCCTCCTGCCGCTTCTCCCGTGTGATCTCCTGGCCCAGGATGTTGACCATCACCTGCCCCTCCTTCCGGGAATAGAGCACGTGCAGCTCAATCCAGCGCGCCGGCTCCTCCCGCAGGCGGTACTGGCAGATATCGTCCGCGTAGTCCTCCACAGACTCCGCCCGCTCCCGCAGATGCTCCAGGGAGAGCGATTCCCAGAACAGCTCCCGGTCATCGGGATGGACATACGTGGAAACTGCGTTCTGGATGTAGGTGGCGTAGTCGCCCAAAAGAATATTCTCCGGCCCGGCATCCTGGCTGAGGTCCATCCGTTCGCACTGGCCGCTGTCCAGGTGGACGGTGTTCATCATCTTAAAGCGGGACTTGAGGATTGCCGCCATCTGCATATCCCGCTGGGTATGGGCCAGCTCCTGACGCATCCGGTCATCCACGTCCTGGATCGCCAGGACCGTGTAGCTCCTGGACGGCAGGTCGCGGCCAAAGTAGGCGGTCACGGAGATGTAGCGGTACCCCTCCCCATCGCGCCATTGGCACAGGAACTCCGACTTCTGCTGCCCCTCATCCTTCGCCTGGCGCAGCCCCGCCAGGGAGAAGCGCCGCTCAAACTCATCCTGATACGCCTTATGGAGCCGCTCCTTGATATGGGTGCGCATCTGCACCTCCCAGCCCTCCGCCGCCAGCCCGCTGCGCATCTGCCCGTCCACCCGGATGGCCTCGGCGGTGCCGGAGGCCAAATCAATGGTGTAGATGTTAAAATCACGCTCGCCCAGGCTGCGGATCAGCTCCTGGCCCCGGACGGTCAGGCCCTCCCGCTCCAGGCCCTCCCGCAGGATATCATGGATATCCTTGAAGCAGAGGATGGCGGAGAGGCCGCCGCCCGCTGTATCCGGCACAACCTCCATCAGGTTCCAGCGGAAACCGTCCCCTGCCCGGCACCGGTAGACCAGGGCCGCCTTCGCCCCCGGCTGGCAGGCGGCGCGCAGCCGGTCAAGCCGGGTAAAGGCGATAAAATGCTCCTGGTCGCCGGGGTGGATGGCCCCGCTCCTGGCGAACTGCTCCAATTGCCCGGACAGGGAGCCCGCCCCGGGCTGCCAGCCCTCGGAGTCCGATTTCAGCACGTCGCAGATATCCCGGCTGAGGTCGGCGCAGAGGATTTTGCGGTATGTATAGCCCCCTCCGTCCGTGCGGGGAGCGACGGTGAGGACAAAGGCAGGGATATTGCCCTCCCACAGCGTCCGGGACGCGGTGATATCCACCACTCCGCTATACTGTTCATTGTAGCTGACGGACCGGCTCTCCTGCCGGTCGCCGATGGTCAGCAGAGGGCAGCAGCTGCAGGAGCCTGCCCAAATCCCGTGGCAGGCGACCCCCAGACGGGCCTCTGGCGAGACCTCCTGCACCCGTTTATTGAAATATAAAAGGCTCCGGTCTTCCTCCCTGATGACGTAGACGCCGGTTTCCGGCATGGCGTTCAGAATTTTTTCGTAATCCATGTTTTCCAAGCGCTATCCCTCCCATGGCGCAGCCGGGGGGTGTCTCCCCGGCCTATTTTTAGTTGGCACATAATCTTCGTCATTATAGCACAAATGAAATCAGAAATCAATCCATAAACAGGCACTATCGGAAATTTTTGTACTATAGGAGGAATAACGGGCGCAGCCATCTTGTCCGGCCTTTACTGCTGCCGCTTGAAAAGACAGTAGTCCTTGCCCGCGTCCGGGGAGATGCAGATCATGCGGCCCGGAGACGCCTGGGAGCCCCATTCGGCATCTGACCACAGCAGCGCGGCCAGCTCATCCCGCCGCATCTGCTCCTGCCTGTTCATCAGGACAGCATACTCCGGCAGCTCCGCCCAGATGGCGTTCATCAGCGCCGGTTTGTCGATGACGCTCCCCTCCCACTCCGGGCGCGTCTGCATCAGTTCATAGAGGGGGATACTGCTCAGCTGCGCGGGGAAAAATATATAGCCCCTGGATTGGTGGACGCCCCCGGCCTCGTCAACCGGCAGGTGTCTGCCCGTCCGTTCCACTCAGCCGGACAGCTCGGCAGACCAGATGGGGTAGCAGGCGGTGAGGATTTCCTCGCATTGGTCGGTCTCGACCCAGTAAATCCCGTTTGCCAAAACCCAGTGGCGCGTGGTACGCCCGTTGGGCGTGTGGTACGGGACGGGGTAAGCGCCGAAATATTCCGGGGTGAACTCGGCGGCAAACAGCGCAAGGTCCAGAAGCGGTTGCTCCAGGGGCAGGCCGTTTTTTTCAGGTATTTATTGATCTCGTATCTGACTACCCGCCATCCGCCTGTGTCGGCCTCCATGGGAAACAGCCACAGGCCGGCGGTACGGTGGCCGTAGGCCCTGGCAGCCTGCGATATAACCGGAGTGTCCGTGACCGCATAGTATTCCCGGATGAGCCCTTCATTTTCGTATTTCACCGCCAGATAGCACACGCCGGGGCATAATTGCTCCGTCATTATGATGGGGCCCAGTTCAGCCTCCAAGGCATCCAAGTAATCCTCCATGGTATATCCGCTCCTCTTTCTTTTTTGGGGCACACCTGCCTATTTCTCTCATTATAACATATTTATGTTATAAATTATATCATGTAAACAACTAATCATCAAGCATATTATATATTTATATGGAGGTGCTTTATGAGTAGTGAAAATCTGGTGATAACACCAAAGCGTCCAAAGGGCGATGACGGTTACAAAGTGTTTTCAATCAGAATCAAAGAGGAACTTGTTGCACGCATGGACGATATCGCAACCCGAACTGGCCGCAGCAGGAATGAACTGATTGGCACTTTTATAGAATATGCGTTGGATCGGTGTGTTGTTGAGACCGCCAATGTAGAAGAATCTTGAAGAAAGCAGAATTTACAAAAATAAATAGAGAAAAGCGTCAATTTCTTGATTTCCAAATTGAAAACCAACAAAATTGACGCTTTCTGTGGCACCCTGAACTGGATTCGAATTATTAGACGCATCTGTTAAGTATTCACATCTACCATCTAAAAGTCCCTGTTTGCAAGGGGTTCAGGCTATCTGCTCCACCATCTAG
>JAAWKB010000038.1 GCA_022797115.1 Oscillospiraceae bacterium | reverse complement strand
GCCAGGGAGCCGTCCAGCAGCTTGATGCCGTTGAAGTTGGCGGAATCAGCGATACGGTTGATTTCGGTCTTCAGAGCGGTAACTTCCTTGTTCAGGTTCTCACGGTCAACCTCGTCCTGATAGGTGCCGTTGGCGGACTGGGTGGCCAGGTAGTCCATGCGGTTGAGCATGTCCTGGATTTCCTGCATGGCGCCCTCAGCGGTCTTCACCAGGGAGATGCCGTCCTTGACGTTCTTCTGGGCGGCGTTCAGGCCGGTGATCTGAGCACGCATCTTCTCGGAAATGGCCAGACCAGCGGCGTCGTCACCGGCGCGGTTGATCTTGTAACCGGAAGACAGCTTCTCCAGGTTCTTGGACAGGGCGGAGGTGTTGGTGTTGTAGTTGCGGTAGGCGTTCATCGCCATAATATTGTGTTGAATCCTCATTTTAATGCTTCCTTTCAATAAAATGTTGTAGTAAGAGAGGGTGCTGTCCGGCGTGCCGGAACTTCCTTTTCCCGGCACTGGGCTTGCGCCGCGGCGTCCAGGCTCCGTGGCCTTTGGGCTCGTGGGCGGTTGGCGCATGTGGTCTTCTATTTCATCCGATCCGCGAAACCGGATAAAATCAAGTGGATTTCTCTGTTAGCTCGCTTTCCCAAAACGCGGGGATAATCCGGTCAAGCTGGGTGCGCAGGCTGGCCGCTTCTTCGCTGCGCCCGTCCTGCTCCAGCTTCTGGATGGTCCGCTTCATGGCCCGCACGGCCCGTTCCCGGTCGTCGTTCCAGCGGAAGATCTGATCCCGGTAATACCGGCTCTTACTGGGCGCCGGCGGGGCCAGACATGCGGGGCGCTGGCCGCCTGACCGCTCCAGCACTGTCCCCCGCACAATGGGGACGCTGCGGTCGGCGTGGACTGCGACATCTGCCCGCCCTCCGGCAACCCGGCAGAGCTGGACGACGATATCGCCGTTGATGGTGACATACTCATCGGGAAGAAGCGTTAATTTCAGCATAGTATCCTCCTTGCGGTCCTGGCAGGGCGCGATCCTTCGCGCCCGCAGCTCTTATGTACTTTATCAACCGGGCAGGGTCATCCGGCCTGGTTCTGCTGCTCCACCCGGGCTGATGCGCTGTAGAAGGTCCCGCGGGGCATCCCGCAGGCGTCCGCCGCCTGCTGGAGCGTATACTCGCCCCTGCGCCACATCTGGCGGACCTCGTCGAAATTGTCCGGCAGGGGCCGCGCCGCGCGTCCGCACCGGACGCCCCGGGCTTTCGCAGCTGCGATGCCCTCGGCCTGTTTCCTGCGGTACTCCTCCCGGCGGCTCTGCTCGGCAACGGAGGTAAACAACGCTGAGACGAACACGCCCAGCAGCTCCTCACTGCGCTCCGGGGCCAGTTCTGTAAGCTCAGAGACGATTTCCCCAGCCAGCTGCTGGAGCTGGCCGTGCAGATCCCCGGATCTTTTGGAAATACACAGCATAGTCGGCCTCCTGACCCGTCGCAAATACAATGTAATGGATAATATTATGTTGAGTGGACTGCCCCGGAGGGCTTCGGGCTATGCCCCCGCAGGGGGTCCCCCTCTCTTGTTCCCACCTGACGGCCTCTGGGGAACGCTGATTTCACAGGCAAAGCCTGTTTGCCGGTCAAATCAGCGCTTCCCTGCCGCACGCATGGGCATTCACCGCTGTCCCTGGCGGATTGCTGGGTCATGTATGAAACAGCGTCAGACGGCGCATGTCTCCTGATTTTGCAGCCCTGCGAAGCCCAGATCCCGGATATTCTGCGCGGTGTTGACCTCCCGGGAGATCAGAGCCCCACAATGGGGGCAGGCCCAGGTCTTTTCCTGGAGGCCCAGCGTCCCGTTGACCGCGCCGCACTGGCGGCAGGTCTTTGCTGCGGGCGCATAGCGGTCGAGGACAAGATAGGCTTTCCCTTGCCGCTCCAGCTTATATTTCAGGCACTCACGGAAACGGCCAAAGCCGGAATCCAACACATTTGTGCCCTTCAGCTTCCGCGACAGCTCCGTCAGGTCGGCGTCCCGCACGCACACAGCGTCCCAGGCGTTGGCTATCCGCCGGGATTCCTTGTGGATGAAGTCCATCCGTTGGTTGGCAATGCGTTCATGAAGAAGGCGGAGCTTTTGCAGCTGCTTTTCATAGTTCTTGGAGCCGCGCTCCATATGGGTGAGCTTTTGCTGTATCCGCGCCAGCTTTTCCTTGGGCTTTTCCAGCGCGGGCGGCGTGGGGCTGTCCCCCTGGCTGTCTACATAGAACTGGCTCAGAGACTGCTTGAGCCCCAGGGTTTTCTCCAGGGTGGGGGCGACCGGTTCCGGCAGCCTTGCCTCATAGCCGAAGACGATGGAGGCGAAGTATTTGCCCGACCGCGTCTTGCTGACGGTCACAGACCGCAGGGACCACCAGTGGAGGGGCTTGCGATGGAGCTTCGCCTTGACTACGCCCAGCTTTGGCATCTGGATGCCGCCGCCGGTGAGGAAGATAGACGGCCCCGTATGGTAGGGACGGCAGTAGACGGTGAAGGAATCCCGCCGCGCCTTTTTGGCCTTGAACTGCGGAAGGCCGAACGCCTTCGGGGTGCGGAAGAAGTCCAGATACGCCTTGCGGAGATTCTGATGCACAGAGCACAGGGCCTGGCTGTCGACCTCCTTCAGGAATGGCGCGCCCTTCTTATAGCGGGCTGGGGTGGGGATATACTGCAAATCCGTAGCGGCGTAGAACTCCTGTACATCAGACAGCATTTGGTTCCAGAGCCAGCGGCAGCAGCCGAAGGTTTTTTCGATCTGCTCCGCCTGCCCCCCTGTGGGGTAAAGGCGGACCTTAATTGTTGTGTGCAGGGATTTCCTGCCATCCTCCCGGTGACGGCTATTCCCTTTTTTCCCAATAGCCATATCCGTCACCCTTCTTGCCATGCAAAAAACGTATACTTTTCCTGCATGGCCATGCGCTGTCGGCGTGAGTTAAAAAATTTTTAGAAATGCGCTAAACTTTTCGAGATTCCTGCCGAAGAAGTAAGTGAGCAAAGCAATTGAGGTCTCTGCAAAAAATGTATGGTATTTTTGCAGCTTATTTGTAAATAATGAAAGAAGAGAGCCTGTTGAAGCAGTGTTTTCAACGGGCTCTCTTCCTGTTTTCGCGCATTGGGCGGCGTGACAGATCACATTTTTCCAAATAAACTGGTGCCATCATTTTTTTAGGGGGATATTGGGATGTTAGAGAAAACCTATGGCTATGTCCGCGTGTCCACTAAGGGGCAGAAGGAAGACCGGCAATTGATCGCTATGCGGGAGTTCGGCGTGCCGGAGGACCATATCATTGTGGAAAAGCAATCGGGGAAAGACTTCGACCGTCCTGCATACTGCCAGCTGGTACAAGCCCTGGAAAGCGGGGACATCCTGGTCGTCAAGAGCATCGACCGCCTTGGCCGCAACTATAAAGAGATATTGGAGCAGTGGGCGGGGCTGACGAAGGAACGTGGGATTGCGGTAGTTGTGCTGGACATGCCCCTGCTGGACACCAGGGCTGACCGGGACCTCACCGGCGTCCTGGTAGCGGACATCGTCCTCCAGATCCTCAGCTATGTGGCGCAGACGGAGCGGGATTTCATCCGCCAGCGGCAAGCTGAGGGGATTGCGGCGGCAAAGGCGAAAGGCATCCGCTTCGGACGCAGGCGCATCCAGATGCCGGAGCCCTTCGAGGAGCTGGCGGAGGAATGGTGGTATGGCCGCATCTCCGCCGTCCAGGCCGGGAAGGAGCTGGGCATCTCCCGCACGACCTTCAAACAGCGGGCGGAGGAGTGGTGCTGTGCCGAGGGGCTGGGGACGCGCACCGTCAGCCAGCTGCCCCTGTAGCCGGGGCGCCTGGGAAACGGCAAAACCCGGCCCGATCCTCTTTCTTCAAAAAGATACGGAGCATCTTTTTTGACACACCAAAAAGGAGAGGGCCTGTCCGGCCCTCTCCTTTTCCTGATGGATGGGGATGTTATGCTTTCAGCACAAAAATGCGGGAATCGTAGTCACAGCTGGCCGCCTCATCCGGCTGCCGCTCCCCGGCTGCGCTGTCGGTGGTCAGGAGCCCCACGCGCATCAGCTCGTCGCCATAGTGCCCGGCCCCGCCGTCCACTGTGTAGCAGAGCTCCGGGTCCAGCCCCCGCAGCTTCACCCTGCGATAGGGCCCATTGACCTCGTTGAGGGTCTTGTACCAACCCACCAGCGCGGTACGCCGGTCTGGGCTGACCACCATCCAGGCGGTAAAATTCCCTTCAAAGGGGGAGCGCAGGCGGTAGAAATCACCGAACTGGATGACCTCCCGGTATTCCTTCATGAAAGCGATCTGGGCGCGCACCTGCTCCCGCTCCTCCTCCGTGAGCTGGTTCAGGTCCAGCTCATAGCCGAAGGTGCCGAAGGCCGCCACATTGGCGCGGGTGGAGAGGGGGGTCACGCGGTTCACCTGATGGTTGGGGACAGCTGACACATGCGCGCCGATGGAGCTGATGGGGTAGCAGAAGGAGGTGCCGTACTGGATCTTCAGCCGCTCGATTGCGTCGGAGTTGTCGGAAACCCAGCCCTGGGGCGCGTAGTACAGCATACCGGGGTCAAAGCGTCCGCCGCCGGAGGCGCAGGACTCGAACAGCACATGGGGGAACGCGGCGTTCAGACGCCCGTAGAGGCTGTACACCCCCAGGATATAGCGGTGGAAGAGCTCACCCTGGCGGTCCGGGGGCAGGGCGGCGGAGTATGCCTCGGTCATGCTGCGGTTCATATCCCACTTGATGTAGGAGACCTTGGCCTCAGAGAGAACTGCGGCTATCCTATCGTAGATGTGCTCCACCACCTCCGGCCGGGAGAAGTCCAGGACAAACTGGTTCCTGCCATGGGAGGCCCGCCGGCCCGGCGTTTGCAGCATCCAGTCCGGATGGGCGCGGTAGAGGCCGGAATCCTTGTTGACCATCTCCGGCTCGAACCAGAGGCCGAATTTCATCCCCAGCGCATCGATGCGCTCCGCCAGGCTGGCAATGCCGTTGGGCAGGCGCTCCGGGCTGGCCACCCAGTCGCCCAGCCCCGCGAAGTCGTTGGAGCGGGCCCCGAACCAGCCGTCGTCCAGGACGAAGAGCTCTACGCCGTCTTTCTGGGCCGCCTGGGCGATTGCAACCAGTTTATCCTCGGTAAAATTGAAATAAGTGGCCTCCCAGTTGTTGATCAGGATGGGACGGGGCCGGTCCCGCCACTGGCCCCTGGCCAGGCGGGTGCGGTAGAGCCGGTGGAAGGCACGGCTCATCTCCCCCATGCCGCGGCAGGAGTAGGCCATCACCGCCTCCGGCGTCTGGAACGACTCCCCGGGGGAAAGCTTCCAGTCAAAGCCAAAGGGGTTGATGCCCATGGTGACGCGGGCGGTATCCCAGGCGTCCACCTCGACCTGGGCCAGGAAGTTCCCGGAGTAGACCAGGGAAAAGCCGATAGCCTCGCCGGAATCCTCGCCTGTCCCGGGACGGCGCAGCATGATAAAGGGGTTGTGGCTGTGGGATGAGTGGCCCCGGGTGGATTCCACCGACTGGATTCCCTGCTCCAGACGGCGGACCCTCTGGTGGCGTTCCCGGGACCAGGCCCCGGAGAAGTGGACAAGCTCGTAATCGCTGTCCGGCAGGTCCAGGCACAGGCTCATGGCGTTGGTCAGGTGCAGCGCCTCGCTGCCGCCGTTTTCCAGCCGGGCGGAGCGGGCGATGACGGACTGACCGGCAAAAATGGTGTAGCTGAGGAACAGGGACGCCCCCAGCAGGCTGTCCTTTAAGCAGACCGTCAGCGTCTCGGCCTCATCCCCGGACTCGCAGTAGGTGGCAGGCAGACCCGCCAGGGCGGGCTTGCCGGCGGCCACGGTATGGGAGTGGTAAACAAAATCGGTGACGCGGCTGCCGTTGGGCTGGAGCAGCTCCACTGCCGGATGGCGGAAGTCCGTCGTGCCATAGGCGGGATACTCCTGTTTGCAGTGCTCCAGGGAGAAGAACTTGTTCCCTTCAAAGACGTAGGAGGTCATGGGACGGTGTTTCATCTCCAGCAGGTGGTCAAAGCTTTCCCGGTCGCGGACCGCCTGGCCGAAGTACAGCTGCCCAAGGCCCCCGTTGGGGAGAATTTTCATCAGGTAGCTGATCTCGCCGTTGGCCAGGTGGAATGTCTTCGCGCCCTCGTGGTAAAGGATACTCATGGAACCCCTCCTCTAAAATTGCATTTATCGCTTCGCCCGTTTCTCATGGAGCGTGCGGATATCCCGGGTCAGCTGCTCCAGCCGCTCACCCTTGAGCTTATACTGGGTCTTGTAGATGAGGAAACTGAGGGCCGCCAGGAGGATGGGTACGCCGAACATCAGCACCCGGATGCCCACGATGGTCCCGGCGGACTGTGCGCCGGGGGTGTTCTGGTCGTAGCCGATGATGTCCAGGCCCACGCCGGTGAAGGCGTCCACACCGAACGCGCTCAGACGGTAGGAGCCGACACAGATGCCGATGAACAGAATCCCGGTCAGCATCATAACGGTCCGCCGGACCATGGAAGGTTTTCTCTCAGACAAAATATCTTTTCCTTTCCTATGTCATTATGTTAGAAAGTACGCGCGGGGGGCCACCGCGCTTTTATTGTAATGCCGCCTGCAAAAACTGGCGAGGGGGAAATGTTGCTGAAAACAGTGAATATGTTGTGACAAAGAAAAAGGCAGGCGACACGCCTGCCTTTAAACGATCTCAACGGTCTCCCCTGCCGCTAAAACCTGCGGCCTGACCCATAAAAAATGCCCCCTCTACAGTCCCGGCTTTCCACCGGTTCCATAGAGGGGGCATATAGCGCCTGCCGCAACCCTTCTGTCAGGCCGCAGCAATCCGCTCAGGGATCAGATTAAAACGCGCCCTGCTCCATCATGGCCTCAGCGACCTTCTTGAAGCCAGCCAGGTTGGCGCCGGCCACCAGGTTGTAGCCCAGGCCGTACTCCTCAGCAGCTTCCATGGACACGCGATGGATGTTCTCCATCATCTTGTGCAGCTGGGCATCCACTTCCTCAGCAGTCCAGACCAGACGCTCGCTGTTCTGGCTCATCTCCAGGGCGGACACGCCCACGCCGCCGGCATTGACGGCCTTGGAGGGGGCAACAATCATGTTCTTCTGCTCCATGAGATAGAACAGAGCATCATTGGTGGTGGGCATGTTGGCCACCTCAATGTAATACTTCACGCCGTTGGCCACGATCTGCTTGGCGTGCTCCATATGCACGTCGTTCTGCATGGCGGAGGGCATGATGACATCGGCCTTGACGCCCCAGGGCTTCTCGCCGGGGTGGAACTCCACGCCGAACTTGTCCGCGTAATCCTTGACCTTGTTGCGGCCGGAATTGCGCATCTCAACCAGATAGTCGACCTTCTCCATGGAGGAGGACACGCCCTCAGGATCGTAAATGTAGCCGTCGGGGCCGGAGAGGGTGACGACCTTGGCGCCCAGGTGGTGGGCCTTCTTGCAGATGCCCCAGGTCACGTTGCCGAAGCCGGCGCAGGCGATGGTCTTGCCCTTGATGTCCTCGCCCTCGTGCTTGAGGACCTCCTGGAGGTAGTACATGGCGCCGTAGCCAGTGGCTTCGGGGCGGGTCAGGCTGCCGCCGTAGCTGAAGCCCTTGCCGGTGAGCACGCCGTTCTCCCACACGCCCTTCAGGCGGCGGTACTGGCCAAACAGGTAGCCGATCTCGCGGCCGCCCACGCCCATGTCGCCGGCGGGAACGTCGATGTCAGGCCCGATATAGCGGTAGAGGGCGGTCATGAAGCTCTGGCAGAAGCGCATGATCTCAGCGTCGGACTTGCCGGCGGGATCAAAGTCGCTGCCGCCCTTGCCGCCGCCGATGGGCAGGCCGGTGAGGCTGTTCTTGAAGATCTGCTCAAAGCCCAAGAACTTGATGATGCCGGGGTAGACATTGGGCTGGAAACGCAGGCCGCCCTTGTAGGGGCCGATTGCGCCGTTGAACTGGCAGCGGTAGCCGATATTGGTATGATAATTGCCGTTGTCGTCCATCCACACCACGCGGAAGGTAAACATGCGCTCGGGCTCGACCATGCGGTTGAGCAAGTCGGCCTTCTCATACTCGGGGTGCTTGTCAACCATGGGGGCGATAGAGGTCAGGACCTCTTCTACTGTCTGGACGAACTCAGGCTCATTGCTGTGCTTGGCCTTGACGTTCTCGATCACACTTTCGACATAGGCATTCATTGCTAGTTATCCTCCTCATATTTCCTTGCAGAGCGGGCGGGATAGCAGCCCCACCCAATTCTCCATCCGTTTTTCATAGTACCATTTTTTTCATAAAAACACAACAGCTTTTTTTGTGAAAGCCTTGTTTGAAATGTGGAAGTTTCCCAGGTTTTTTTGTGCAATATGATTGTTTGCTGGCGATACCCCTCCCCTGCTCTGGCTCACGGAAGTCCGCGCCCGCAGATGCGGATTCCATTTTATTGTTTCCTGCTGCCCTATATGTACGCACATTCCAGCCGCCCGCTCTAACGCCAACCTGGACAAAATTTCCAAGTCAATGACAATTACGACATTTTCCCCGGAAAATACAGCCCATTACGAAAATTTTGGTTGCATAGGAAGCCTCTGGTATGTTATACTTAAATTGATATAGGCAGAGGCGTCCCTGACGAGCCACAAGAGACAAAAGGGCCGCCTCGTCTTTGATTTTCCAGACAGCCCGTGGAGAGAGAAAAGTGTTTGCATCATCTATAAACAGGAGAAGCAGTGATGATTGTGTGTTCGGAAAGCTTGAAGCTCAAGAAAATAGCGGCGGCCCTTCTGTGCCTTGCGCTTGCTGTAGGTTTGCTGGGTGCGTCCGGCCTGGCCCACGCCAAGGGGAAACGGACCGTGCGCGTCGCCTTTTTCCCGATGGACGGCTACCATACCAAGGATGAGGACGGCGCCCTAGGCGGCATGGATGTAGAATATCTGGATACGCTGTGCAGGTATGCCGACTGGGAGGTTGAATATGTAGAGTGCGCAAACTGGGATGCCGCGCTGCGCCTCCTGTCCAGCCGGAAGGTCGACCTGGTCGGGAGCGCCCAGTATTCCGCGGAGCGGGCCTCTATCTACCAGTACGCAGACCTCTCCAGCGGCTATACGTTTGGGACGATTGCCACCAGCGGGAGCAGCGATCTGGCCTACGAGGATTTTGAGGCCATGAAGGATATCACCTTTGGGATGGTGCAGACCTATGTGCGCAGGGCGGAGTTCCTGCAATACCTGTCCGACAATGGCATCCCCTCCCCGAAAATCCGGGAGTACCCGTCCACGACAGAGCTCCGGGCGGCGCTGGACGCGGGGGAGATAGACGCCATGGTCCATACGTTTATGGAAATCCAGGAGGGGCAGCGCCTCATTGGGCGCTTTGCCCCCAGGCCCTTTTACTACATTACTTATCCGGGCAACAACGACGTTGCGCGGGAGCTGAATTACGCCATCTCGGATATGAAGATGGACGAGCCGGAGCTGGAAACCAAGCTGATGACAAAATACTACTCCAGCCGGCTGGACAAAACCATCGTCTTTACCACAGCGGAAAAGGACTATGTCGCCAACGCAGGCAAGCTGGTTGCCGGGTATTTTGATAACCTGTACCCCTTCCTCTACACGAATGAGGACGGGAGCCGGGGGCTGACGAAGGATTTGCTGGAGGGGGCCGCCGCCATGTCCGGGCTGACGCTCACCTGGCAGAAGATCGACAGCCTGGAGGCGGCCCATGAAGCCCTCCTGAACGGCGAGATTGACATCCTGTCCTATTGCAGCCACACACCGGACGAGATGACATCGGACCAGCTGCTCAAGCTGAAGGATTATACGGTCATCCCGCTGGTGCTCGTGATGGAAAAGGATAAGGAAATGGCCGATCTGAAAACGCTGGCCACTGTCCCCTACCTGTCCGACCAGGCAAGCGACGTGGTGGATCTGGAGGTTACGGACCTCATTTCCTACGGGACGCAGCGGGAATGCATGGAGGCGGTAAAAAAACAGAAGGCGGACGCCGTGCTGTGCGACGGGTATCTGGCGGAGTACCTGCTCAGCTCGGAAATGCAGTATTACAACCTGGAGGTCAAGCGGGCGCTGCGGCTGGACCACGGCGTATCCTTGGCGGTGCGCAGCGGGGATTCCCAATTGGCCGGGATTCTGAATAAGACGCTGCTCACCATTGATGACCGCGCGGTCAGCGACTATATGATCGAGCACAATATCCACTCCTTAACCAGCGTCGGCCAGGTGATCCAGAGCAACAGCGCGCTGATTATCACCATCCTGCTGATGATCATATTCGGCGTGGTTCTCGTGGCGGTGCAGATCATCCAGGACAGCAAAAAAATTCAAAAATTAATGTATAAAGATTTAGAGGTGGACATCTGGAACCTGAACCACCTGATCTACCTGGGGAAACGGGCGCTGACCCCGGAGCGGAACCGGCTGCCCTTCGCCGTGGCCTACCTGAACATCTGCCAGTTCCAGCGCTACAAGGTCGTCTACGGCTGGAGCAGCGGGGAGCGGCTGCTGGAGTCCATCGCGGATATCCTGCTCAAATGTATGCAGGGGGAGGGCGAGAGCTGCGCAAAGGCGGACGGGGACCATTTCGTACTGCTGATGTCTGCGGAAAACGGGGACATCCTGGAGCGGCTGAAGAACATCGGATGCCTGATTGAGGAGTACATCTACCACGCAACCGGCAACCGCATCGATATCCAGATGGGCGTCTATTTCATCCCACAGGACAGCGACGACGTCCGCGGGGCGGTGGTCTGCGCCAACCAGGCGCTCGATTTTATCCACCGGGACAGCGGGGAGAAAATCAAGGTTTTCGACCAGGCCCTGGAAAACGCCATCAAGGAACGCCATCAGAAGCAGAAGCTGCTGGACTCCATGAATATTAACGAGCATTTTACCGCCTATTACCAGGCAAAGGTAGATGTGCGCACAGAGAAAATCGTTGGCGCCGAGGCGCTGGTCCGCCTCATCGACCCGACGGCCTGCGGGGAGGTGCGCTCCCCCGGGTTCTTTGTGCCCTACTATGAGCAGACCGGCCGGGTGGTGGAGGTTGACTTCTTTGTGCTCCGCTGTGTGTGCGACATGCTCCGCAGGCGGCTGGACCGTGGGGAGGCGGTTGTCACCGTGTCCTGTAACTTCTCCAGAATCCATTTTACAAAGCCGGACTTTGTGGAGCGGCTGGTGCGCGTGCTGGATGAGTACGACATTCCAAAGGACCTGATCGAGGTGGAGGTCACGGAGACGCTCGTCATGGAGGAGATGCAGCAGAAGGTGGCCGAGCAGACGATGGCCGAGCTGCACGCCAAGGGCATCCGCCTCTCGATTGACGACTTTGGGTCCGGGTATTCCTCGCTGGGCGTTATCGAGAAAATACCGGCCTCCGTCATCAAGCTGGACCGTTCCTTCCTGCTGAACAAGGAGGACCGGGAGCGGCAGGTCAAGATTATGAAGCGGATTGTTGACCTGGCGGAGGACCTGGGTGCGCAGATTGTCTGCGAGGGCGTAGAAACCGAGGCGGACGTGGAGCTGATGCGGGAGATCGGCGCCAATGTGGCCCAGGGCTACCGGTACGCAAAGCCGGCCCCGGAGGATGAATTCGAGCGCAGGCTGTCGGAAAATGCCCAAATGCTGGACGCAGCCGGATAAAGAAGCGGGGGGCAGCGCGGTGCGCTGCCCCCTTTTTCCCTATCCCGCTGGAATCCGAATTTCCATGGATTTCCAGAGCACAGCGGTGGACATTTCCAAGACGCTGTGCTATAGTAAGGAATGTTATACCCATCGGACTTTGCAGACGTAAGAAAAGGAGACCCCATGAAACGAGCAGCTTCCCTAATCCTGGCCCTGGCGCTGGTTTTAACCCTGTTTCCTGCCACAGCCCAGGCCGCCTCGCCCGCCTATGGCAGCGAGGTATGGCTGCGGGACACCGCCCTGCAGGAGGGCGTGACCCTCAGCGAGAACATATTCTGGAGCAGCGGCTATGACAAGCCGCGCCACGAATACTACATCACCTACACCCCCAGCGGCGGCTCCTATGGCACAGACCGCCCCAGCACAGGGACCGGGGCAGATCCCGACCAGCCGGACGCGCCCCCTGCGGACACAGATAAGCCGAACTGGCTGCTCTCCGCCGGCGCATCAACCCTCGGCTTCGCCGGTGAAAGCGGCGGGCCGGTGGTCCCTGTGGCGGCCTACGGCACCTCCGTGTGCAACCGCCTGACCATCTCTGAGGCTGCCAGATATTATGAGAGCATCGGCTACCGGGTGGTAGGCGCGATCAACGGCGATTTCTACGACACCGCCACGGGCTACCCCCTGGGCATCCTCATCTCTGCCGGCGAGCTTCTCTCCGGCTCCTCCGGCTACTACGCCGTGGGGTTCCGCCCCGACGGGAGCGCCGTCATAGGCGAGCCCAAGCTGGAGATCACCGCCCGTACCGACACCCAGAGCGTGTCCGTTTCCTCCATCAATAAACCCCGGGTGGGGCAGGCCGGGATCACAATGCTGACCTATGGCTACCGCAGCGACCACGACACCGGCAGCTCTGTCGCCACCGATGGCGTCAACGTCCTGGCCGCCATTGTGGGCGGGCGGATCTCCATCGGCAGCGAGGTGACGCTCCAAGTGGAGGAGGTCGTGGAGGACGCCTCCACCCGGACGCTGCGGGAGGATCAGGTCCTGCTGACCATAGATGCCAACGGCTACGATACCGGGTTGGCATTCCTGCGCGCACTGGTACCCGGACAGCTGGTCACGGTGGCCTTCTCCACCCCGGACCCCAGCTGGAACGACGTATCGGAGGCCGTGGGCGCGCTGTACCTGCTGGTCGCCAACGGCCAGCCCCAGAGCGACTTTGAGGTCTCCGCCGCCCCCCGCACCGCCATTGGGGTGAAGGCCAACGGCGATGTGATCCTCTACACCATCGATGGCCGCCAGAACACCCACAGCATGGGCGCATCCCTGGGGGTGCTGGCCCAGCGCATGGCGGAGCTGGGGTGCGTCACCGCCCTGGGCCTGGACGGCGGCGGCTCCACCACCGCCCTGGCCGCCCTGCCGGACAGCACAACGGCCCAGGTGCTCAACTCCCCCAGCGATAAGACGGAGCGGAAGGTATCCAACCACATCTTCCTGCTGGCCCCAGGCAAGGCCACCGGCATAGCCGGCAGCGTCTACCTGACAGCCGGCGCCCCAGCGGTGCTGGCGGGCCATACCGTGGCGCTCTCCGCCAATCTGGCGGACACCAACTATTTCCCCATGGGCGGGCCGGTCCAGCTGGAGGCCAGCGCCGGTGAGATTGCCGGCAGCACCTTCACCGCCCCCCAGACCGGCGGCATGGTCACAATCACCGCCTGGTCCGGCAATCTCAGCGCCCAGCGGGAGGTGCTGGTGGTGGACGCGCCGGACCGTCTCTCCCTCCAGCGGGGCGGCAGCGCCGTCACTACGCTGACCGTCGCCCCCGGCGAGACCGTGTCCCTGTCCGCCGCCGCCTCCTACAACCACATGCCCCTGGAGATCTTCCCCACCGACCTGACCTGGACAGTGGACCCCGCCGTGGGGACCATTGACGCCAACGGCGTCTTCTCAGCGGCCCTCACCGAGGGCACGGGGGTACTTACCGCCTCCCGCGGCTCCATCAGCGCCTCCCTCACCGTCACCATTGTGGCCGACAGCCCCTTCGTGGATACAGAAGGCCACTGGGCCGCTCCCTATATCTCCGGCCTCTACCACCGGGGCATCCTGACCGGCGTAACCGTGGACGGGCAGCTGTACGCCTATCCGGACAACGCCGTCACCCGTGCGGAGTTCTCCGTACTGCTGGCCCGGTATATGGGGCTGAATCCGGCGGATTACGCCAGTGTGGAGACGCCCTTCACCGACCTGGAGCCGGTGGAATCCTGGGCTGGCAGCGCGATCCGCGCCATGTATGCCATGGGCATTGTCAATGGCATTGACCCCACCTCCTTCGGCCCCCAGGGCACGCTGACCCGGGCCCAGGCTGTCACCATGCTGGGCCGTATGCTGGCGCTGCAGAATCCGGAGCCGGAGGCCCCTGACCTCCCGGAGGGTGAGGAACCGGCCGAGCCATCAGAGCCCCCTGTCCCTGACGCCAGCCCTGACCTCCCGGCGGAGCCTGACGCCCCTGACGCCAGCCCTGACCTCCCGGCGGAGCCTGGCACCCCTGATGGCAGCCTCCCGCCAGAGCCTGACACGGAGCCTGTCAACACGGCCTTTGACCTGTCCCAATTCGAGGACGCAGACAAGATCCTGCCCTACGCCTACGAGCACTTCCAGACCCTGGTGGGCCTGGGCGCCGTTGACGGTGTCAACGGGCGGCTGGACCCTGACGGCGTCATGACCCGCGCCGCTGTGTGCAAGGCGCTGGCCACCCTGCCCCAAGCATAAACGAACAGAGCCCGGAAGCGGTTTGCAGCTTCCGGGCTCTGCCTGTTCTATCCATTGGTATCCATGTTGCCGCCCGCATCCTCATACATCCGGCGGTAGGCCAGCTGCCGCCCCTCCGCGAGGGCGCGGCTGATCCGGTCCGCCACCCGGCTGTCCCGGAGCCTGGCCGTCAGCAGCGGGGAGAACTGCTTGCCCTCCAGGCCGATGGCGGCCTGCACCGCCTCGTCAAAGGCCATCTCCTCCCCCGTATATAGCCGGGCGGAGTGGGTCACGTTCTCCAGCCAGTCCACCAGGGCGACGACGTCCACCATCTGCCGGTACGGGCACGCCAGACGGTGGTAGGCCCTTGGGTAACCGTGCGCACCGTCATACCAGGCGTGGTGGCCCAGGGCGGCGGCGGCGTAGCGGCTGGTAGACGGGCGCTGGGACAGGAGGACCTCCCCCGCCGCCGTATGCAGGCGGGCCATCTCATACTCCTCCTCAAACCACTGCCGGGAGGTCCGGGAAAAGAGCTCAATCACGTCAATCTTCCCGGTGTCATGGAACACGCCGCAGCCCATGGCAAATTCCAGCACCGCCCGCCGCTTTTCCTCCGGGTCCCGCACCGCCCGCAGAAAGTCAATATCATCAAAAAAGGACGGCTCATCCTCCATAATCAGATCGCACAGCACCCTGGCCGCCTCCCCAACCGTCTGGGCGTGGATATAGGCCTCCGGCGCAAAGCGGAGCATGATCTTCTCCACAAAGTCCCCATAGGAGAGGCCGCTGCCGGTCTCCACAAATGTGTAGGCCAGCTGGCGCAGGTGCCAGAACAGCTTCTGCTCCTCCTGCTCCCGGGGAAAGGCATCCACATAGGCCATCACCCGCCGGTAGAGCCCCTCCAGATAGCCTACCCGCTCCGGCAGATACTCCGGATACCGCTGTAAATACTGGCAGTAAAAGGCGAGAAGGGAGCCCATGCCGTACGTCCCGTCTGCGGAAAAGTCCATGGGGTCCACCGCATCCAACAGTTTTTCCATCTCTGCCAGGAGCTGCTCCAGGCTGTGCATCCCGCAGTAGTACTCAATGGCGTGGTAGGGGAAGATCCAGCGCATGGGCGTCCGCTCCCCCCGCGCCTCCGCCTCCCGGACCTGCCGCTGGTTGACGATATAGACAGATTCCATGATGTTGGCCATATCCTCCGCCGACATGGCGGTGTCCTTGCGGTAGGAGATGCTGGAGGCCATGTGCTGGTGGGTCATGTAGATGTAGCGGTCCCACGGCAGCTCCGGCGCCTTCTCCTGGTAGCCCTTGTCCTGGAGGATCTGGAGGGTCTGCTTCACCAGACGGATCTTCTCCCCAGGGCTCTTGAAGGGCCCCAGCGCGATGTTTGCCCGGGAGCGCAGGATATACCCCCGGGTCTCCGCGTCCTCCAGCTCGTCGTAATATTTCAGATAGGCGGCCGCCTCGGTAAAGCACAGGCGCATCTGGACCACGAATTTCTCCACCAGCGGCAGCTCCAGGCCCACCAGCTTGCTGACGCGGCTATGGCGGCCCATCCCCAGCCAGTACAGCTCCCGGATCGCGCCGGCCCGGTCCCGGTTCTGCCGGGCCATGCTCAACAGGGCCTGACGGATCTGGCAGAAGAGCCCCGCGTCCAGCTCCTCCGGACGGCCCAGCAGCCGGGCGGCAAACTCCTCCAGATCCTCCAGCGCCGCCCCGTCTGCCGCAAACAGGTTATCCAGCAGGGGGAAGAACTGCCCGCGCAGCAGCTCCATGTCCCGTCGGGCCAGCTGCTCCACCCGCGCCTCGTTTTCCCGCAGGCGGGCGGCGTAGGCGTCAAAGGACAGCCCCTCCCGCCCTCTCCAGGCGCTCAGCGCCGTAACCTCCCGCAGATTGGCCAGGTATTCTTCTTGGTATGGCTGCACAGCGTCTCATCTCTCCCTCACGATTTCGCCGGGTTCAGCCGGGTGCGCAGAATCTCCAGCAGGCGGTCCATATCCACCGGCTTGGAGACATGCTCGTTCATCCCCGCCTCCCGGGACAGCCGGATATCCTCTACAAAGGCGTTGGCCGTCATCGCGACAATCCACACGCTGCCCGCGTCCCCCCGGTGCATCCCCCGGATGCGCCGGGTCGCCTCATAGCCGTCCATCACCGGCATCTGGATATCCATGAAAATCAGGTCGTAGTATCCCTCCGGCGCGGCCTCAAACATCCGCACCGCCTGGCCGCCGTCCCCGGCGACCTCCACCTGTACGCCGGTCATTCCCAGCAGCTCCACGGCAATCTCCTGGTTAAGCTCGTTATCCTCCGCCAGCAGGACGCGGCTGCCGCTGAAATCCACCTCCTGCGCGTCCTCGTCCTGGCAGGCCCCCTCCGTCAGCTGGGACAGGGTCTCCCACAGCCTGCTGCGGAACAGCGGGCAGGGGACAAATGCGTTCACCCCCGCCCGGGCCGCACGATACTCGATCTGGGCCCAATCCACCTCCGACACCAGGAGGATGGGGAAGCCCTTCCCCGCCAGCTGGCGCACATGGGCGGCCACATCCAGCACCTGCATGTCTGTCAGCTCCTGGCCCAGCAGCAGCGCACAGGGCATCCGGTCCTCATACTGGGCCTCCGTCAGCCAGGTCACAGCATCCAGCCCCGCCGCCATACAGACCGGCTTCAAGCCGCCCTCCCGGAGATAGTCTGTGATCTGCCTGGCCCTGCCGTCCAGGCTCTCCGCCACCAGCACAGTCTGCCCCACCGGCAGCGCCGGTTCCCGGCCCCCCTGGGGCTGGACAGGGATGGGGAGCTCTACATAGAAGCGGCTGCCAGCCCCTTCCTCGCTCTCCACCCGGATTTGGCCTCCCATGCTGTCCACCAGCCGTTTGACGATCGCCATACCCAGGCCGGTCCCCTCAATTTTACTGATGGCGGCGCTCTCTACCCGCTCAAAGGGGATGAAAATCCGCTCCAGGAACGCTGGGCTCATGCCGATGCCGTTGTCCTCGCAGGAGAAGTCCAGCCACACGGCGTCCCCTCCCGCCCGCTCCGGCGCGGGGCGCTGGGAAAAGCGGGCCTTGACGGCCCCGCCGGGCTGGGTGTACTTGACCGCGTTGCCGATGATGTTCACCAGGATCTGCCGCAGGCGGAGGGTGTCCCCGATCAGGTTCTCCTCACAGATCTCCCCGATCTCCAGCTGGAGCGACTGCCCCTTCGCCGCCGCCTGGGGCCGGACGATCACCGCGATATCGTGTATCAGGTCCGCCAGGGAGAAGGGCTCCTCGTTCAATGTCATGCGCCCGCTGTCGATGCGCGACATGTCCAGCACGTTGTTGACCAAGCTCATCAGGTGGGCGGAGGCCGTCTTGATCTTGCGCAGGCAGTCCTGCACCCGGGCCTTCTCATCGATATGGGACAGGCCGATGGCCGTCATGCCAACAATTGCGTTCATGGGGGTACGGATATCGTGGGACATATTGGACAGGAATTGGCTTTTGGCCTGGTTTGCGGCCTCCGCCGCCTTCAGCGCGTCCTCCAGGGCCGCGTTGGCCTGGGCCAGCTCCGCCGCCTGCCGCCTGCCGCAGGCGCCCAGAACCCACAGCTCATGGCCGCTGTCCAGCTCACGGCGGACGGTCTCCATCCCCTGTATGGCCTGCCCTGGCTCCGCCGCCAGCAGCGCCTCCCGGGAAAGCCCTGTCAGGGCGCAGGCCCCCTGGTCCGCAAACAGGACCCGCAGCTGGCCGATCTGGTCCCGCTCAATGACGAGATGCCCGACGCCCCCGCCATTCCGCTCCTTTTGTTCCATACACACCGCCCCACTCTGTCTCAAATCATTCCGCCGCACAATCCGAAGGGTTTTCTTTCTTCTTTAATATATCACAGGGGTGGGAAAAAATCTACTATATTTTCCCTGCGGGGACAGGCCGTTGATGGTGATCATACTTTTTCTTATCAGAAAAAGTATCAAAAAGAATTTTTTACGAAAAGCCGGCGCAGCCCATTCTGCTCCTGGCTGGATACGCATACATCCAAAAGGTTGGCCTCTCCAGCTTACCAGGATTTTTCTGTAATGGGCGAATCCTATGCTTCTGCACGCGCGGTGGAGATCGGGAAATTTCAGGCAGCTTGTGGGATATGCCACTTATCACCCAGGAAATTTCTGCTATAATATAAGATCAAGTGGGGCAAATTGCCCCGGCGGCTGGGAGGGGACGCGATGCCTGATTCCAACACCACAAAAAAAGCGCTGGCCCAGTCCCTGAAGGAGCTTATGGGACAGCAGCCCTTTTCCAAGATCAGTGTGGCGGACATCTGCGAGAGCTGCGGCATGAGCCGCAAGAGCTTTTATTACCATTTCAAGGACAAATACGATCTGGTCCACTGGATTTTTAAGGTAGAGTTCATCCAGTCCATCCAGGGTGTGGAGCAGGAGAGCAGCTGGGACCTGTTCCGGGCGCTTTGCTTTTATTTCTACCAGGAGAAGGATTTTTACTGCTGCGCCATCCAGATTGAGGGGCAGAACTCTTTCCGGGAATATTTCCAGGAGGTGACTGCGCCGGTGATCGAAACCCTGGCGGCGGATCTTTTCGCGGAAACTGCTGACCGGGAATTCTGCGTCACCTTTTTTGCGGACGCCATTCTTGCGGCAACCCTTCGCTGGCTGTCAGCCCCCAGGCCGGAGCCGCCAGAAAAATATTTAGAGCGGCTGCACCGCCTGCTGGTGATCGGGGCGCGGCAGGTACTGACAGACTTGGAGCCGCCGGAAAACCGGCATGGTTCAAAATAGGAAACGGGGCACGGCTGAGCCGTGCCCCGTTCATGTGTCAAAAAAATCCCGCGCCCCACAAAACCCCATCGCGACCGCAGCGGCGGCATTAAAACCGCCGGATCGCCAGGCCCGCGTCGTCCTCCCCCTTCTCAATGGAACGGACCTCCATCTCATAGGAGAGCCCGCCCTCCAGCTGTACCTGCACCCGCTCGCCCACCTTGCGGCCCAGGAGGGCCTTCCCTACCGGGGATTCCTTGCTGATGAGGCCCTTGCCTGCGTCTGCGCGCAGGGTGGTGACAATGCGCAGGGCCATCTCCTTTTGCAGCTTTTCATGGAATACCACCACCTGGTCAAACAGCCCCACTGCGTCTTCCTCTGAGCTGGTGGAGATCACCTTGGCCGTGCGGATCATCCGCTCCAGGTAGCGGATGCGGCTGTCATTGCGGTTCTTCTCCTGCTTGGCGCATTTATACTCATAGTTCTCGCTGAGATCCCCGAAGGCCCGGGCAATCTGCACATCCTTGATCAGCTTCGGGCGCAGTTCCCGGACGCGGTAGTTGATCTCCTCCTGCATTTTTTGGATATCTACCGCAGTCAGTTCGTCATACACGGCAACATCCCCCTTTCCTGTGTGTATCCAGTATAGCACGATTGGCGGGAAAGGCGATAGCCTGTGGGAAAAATTTCTGAAAATATTGCACAAAGCCTATTGACAAACCAGAGTCCATGTGGTATATTTTAACCAGAAACTAACAAGGAGGTACGGTCCAATGTACAACAAAGCCTGATCTGTTGGACAGGACGCTTTGTACCAGCGGATCATCCCCCAGCGTTGTTAACCGCGTTTTCAGGTGATCTCCAGCAGTAACGGCAGCATGGATATCTGTATCCAAGGAGGAGTACCCCCTCCGCAGAAGACTGCATAGGTGTATTGCGGAAACGGCCAGTGTGCGCGGAACATCTTCGACAGAAAGGTGGAACAATCGGTTGACAACAGAACATGAGTAACAGCCCCACAGCGGTATGATTGGCTGTGGGGCTGTTGCTGCCTGTTTTTCTGTTTTTAGGAGCTGTACCAATCGCCAAAACGCATGGATCGGGCGATTGATACAGCCTTTTATCGGTATGGCGGCCCCTCATGGGCCGCTGTTCGCAATTTTCAGCAGGCAGCGGACCAGGCCCTCCCCGATGCGCCCCCCTGTGTTGATGACAAGGGCCCGCAGAGGGCAGTTGACCGCATCGGTGAGCATCATGCGGTAGGCCGGATCGGACAGGTCTGTGGTCCCGCAGATCCGGCTGATGACCAGCTTTGTGATCTGATACTGGAGCTTCATCGCCCGGGACCCCTCCATCATTTCCGCACAGGTGTTGTCCAAGGTATAGCTGCCCTTCCTGGGCTTGGGGATCTCGGGCGCCGGGCCGCCCATAGCCATCTCCCACTCCGCCCGGGAGGGGCTGCCCGCCATCGTCTCATACCAGCTGCCGGCCTGCCAGCCCGGCGCAGGGACTGCCTCCCCCTGCACCGTGAGCCGCCCTTCCAGGCGGATGTCCCGGCTGGACGCGCCGACCAGAATCCGGTAGACGCCTCCAGGCGTCCGCCAACCGTCCGCCCACACCGCAAAGGTGCGCCCGTCCAGTGGGAACGACACCTCCTTGCTCTCCCCCGGGGCCAGCTCCACCCGTGCAAAGCCCTTCAGCTCCTTCACCGGTCTCCCCGCCGTTCC
>JAAWKB010000037.1 GCA_022797115.1 Oscillospiraceae bacterium | reverse complement strand
TACCGCCTGAAAGAACGCAAGGAATTTATGCGCCAGAAACAGCAGATCGTGAACACTCTATTTGAGCAAGGAAACGCTTGATTTTGTTACCCACATCCCTGCCGAAAAACTACAAAATTTCTTCGGCGTTTTCTTACAATTTCATATTGGCGTTGACAGTTTAACCGCTTGCCCCGGTATTGAAGAATTAGGTTGACACTTATTTTTGTGTAAGTGAAATGCCTGCAAGCAATATACGCTAAAATTTTTTTTTGCTAAAACCGTACCGCTTGCATATCCATCCATTGTGCTCCGTTCATTTCCCGACTCCCTTTCCAAGCTCCTTCCTGACCTGATTGAGAGTCTATCTTTTTTTCGCCTCCTTCGCCACAAAACTACATTTTTTCTTCAGCGTTTTCTTACATTTTATCACTGGTGCTGACACTATCCTTAAAGAAAGAGCTTGGCATATATATCAAGGCGAAACAGGCTCTTTTATCCCCTTGCGCTGCGGCACTCACACGGTCGTGTCGATGATAATCTTCCCCACAGCCTTTCCTGCAGCCAGACGGCGGATGCTGGCCTCCAGCTGTGACCGGGGCTGCACGCTGTCAATCAGACTGGCGGTATCGATTTGCCCGCTTTCCAGAAGGGCAACCGCCTTGCAGAAGGATCGCTTGTTGAGGGCAAAGGAGGTCATAAGACAGGCGTCCTTCTGATAGAGACGGAAGGGCTTGATTTCCATGGTCTGCTCCGCAGAGCACAGGCCAAAGAACAGTACCTGTCCCCCAAAGCCAATGCGCTCCACAGCGGCTTGCATGGACTGGATGGAGCCGGTGCAGTCGATCACCACGTCAAATCCCGCCATCCGCTCCAGCTGGGCGGCCTCATCCTCCAACAGGGGGGAGAGGGCCGCGTCCGCCCCCAGGCGGAGGGCTGCGTCCAGCTTCTCCCGGCTCAGGTCGCTGGCTACCAGCTGGGACACGTTGGCTGCCCGGACCAGCTGGAGAAACATCAGCCCGATAGGGCCTACGCCCTGGATCAGCACGCGCATGGAGGGGTCCAGCTGGAGCTTGTCCAGGCCATAGACCACCGTGGCCAGCGGTTCTGCCAGACACAGGGCGTCATAGTCCAGACCACGGACCTTGAAGGCGCTGCCGGCGGGGATGTAGACGTATTCGGAGAAGCCGCCGAAGCCCTTGAGTCCAATGGTGGTCTTGTGGGCGCAGTTGTTCTCCTGCCCCATGCAGCAGGCTGGACAGGCACCGCAGGTGAAGAAGGGATTGACCACAATAATGTCCCCGGGCACCAGTCCCGGACACTGGGGGCCCACGGCCTCCACCCGGGCGCAGACCTCATGGCCGATGTGGAAGGGGAACACCTTCCCGAAGATGGTCTCCCCGAAGAAGCTGTGGACATCGGTGCCGCATATGCCTGTGCGCAGGGTCCGGGCCAGCACCCAGCCGGGTTCCGCCTGGGGAAGGGGTGTCTCCAGCGTCTCAATGACCTGGGGAGCGGTGAGCTGAATCTGCTTCATAGGATGCGCCTCCTTCTTTTAAATACCGGCCTTGCGGTATCGCTCGGCCATCTGCTCCAGGGTGACGCACGGAATCCGTCCGGCGTACCCCACCGAACCAAAGGCCACGATAAGCGTTCCCACCGCCTCGTGGACGCCGCTCTTGATACAGCGGACAATGTCCAGCAGATCCGGGTCCGCAATGTCCGCCCCGGTAATGAGGGGCTCCATCACCGGTACCAGGTAGCCCCGGGGATCAAATTGCTCCGCGTGTGCCTCCATCAGCTCCCACACAGCCCCCACGGAGGGGCTGGTCTGCTTCTCCGGATGGCTGACAAAATACTCCCGGATGTTTCGTGTCACCGCCAGACGGATGTCCGTATCCACGTTGATCTTCCCAATGCCGCAGGGGATGACCGCCCTCAGCTCATCCAGAGGGATGCCGTGGGCGTTGGTGATGCGCCCGCCCAGGGCGTTGATCTCATCTACCATGTACTGGGGCACAGTGGAGGAGCCGTGGGAGACCAGGACCCCGAAGATGCCCTCATGCCGGAGATTTTCCATAGCGGCAATGGCGATCTCCCGGCGGAGCTTCACGTTTTTTCCCTTGGCAGCGCCGTGCTTGGTGCCATAGGAGATCGCCAGGCAGTCCACCCCGGTCTTTCGGAAGAACTCACAGACCTTCATGGGGTTGGTATAGGTGGAGGTATCGGAGAACACGTTGTCCTCCACCCCCGCCAGTACGCCCAGCTCCCCCTCCACGGTGACGCCCTGCTGGTGGGCGGCGCGGACCACCTCCCGGGTGAGGGCTACATTGTCTGCAAAGGGTAGGCTGGAGCCGTCTATCATAACGGAGGTATACCCCCCGGCAATAGCCGCCTGGATGGAGGCCAGGTCCCGGCCGTGGTCCAGATGCATGACAATGGGGATGGAGGCATCCGCCCCGGCGGAGCGGACCGCGTCCATAATCCGGCGGGCGCCCAGGCGCTTGTCCTCCACGGTTCCGTTCATAAAGTCGGCCCTGCCGCCCATAAAGGCGTTGGCCAGATCAGCGCCTTGGAGGATGGCTGCGGAGCGGAAGAGCTGGTGGATATCAATGACCGCCTGGGCCTGGGCCGCAGTGTTCACATTGAAAGCGCCGTGGGCAAAGCCGAAGCGATGGGTGGCCTCCAGCAGGGGGCGAAGAGGAATAATAGGCATGTTTGCCCCTCCTTTGCATAATTTTTGCATTTTTTGTGCAAATAATTTGTGCTATTTGGTTGCATTGAAGCGCAAAATACGCTACAATAGGGATATAAAAAGCCGATCATTCGCCTATATAGCCGATTAATCGGCGGGTACAACGTTTCCTAAGGATATCAAACCAAGGATGGAGTGGAGAGAACATGACACTGAAAGAGATTGCGAAGGAGGCGGGGGTGTCCGTGTCCACCGTCTCACGGGTTATCAACCGGAAGGGGCCTCATGTGGCCCGGCCTGAGCTGCAAAACCGCATCTGGGAGATTGTGGGAAGGACGGGATACGTGCCCAATGAAAACGCGCTGAATCTGAAGAAAAACACGCCGCCAGAGGCTGCTTTGGCCCAGGGGGCCATCGCCTGCCTGTTTGCCCGGACGCCGGAGTCCATCAACGACCCCTTCTTCTCCCAGCTGGCCCGTAGCGTGGAGGCCGCTGCCTTTCACGAGGGCTACCGGGTCCAATACTCCCTGACAGAGGTAGATGTGCAGCAGCCCCATATGCTGCAGAGTCTGGTAGACCAGCATGTGCGGGGGGTGGTGATCCTGGGCCGGTGCGACCGCAAGCTGCTGCACCTGCTCAAGCAGATCTTCCGATTTGTCAGCTATACCGGCCTGAATCCGCCGGAGGCCAACTACGACCAGATCATCTGCGACGGCCAGGAGGTCAGCCGGGCGGCGGTGGAGTACCTTCTGGGCCTGGGTCATCAGAATGTAGCCTACATCGGGGAGACCAACAATGAAAACCGATACTTGGGCTACCTCCAGGCCCTTGAGGACCACGGCGTCTCCCTGCGGGAGGACTATGTGTGCAGCGTCATGCTCTCCACGGAGAACGGCTACCGGGGCACCTGGGAGCTGATGCGGCGGACGGAGGGGGTGACGGCCATTCTCTGCGCCAATGACCTGACGGCCATCGGCGCCATGCGGGCCCTCCACGAGATGGGGGTACGTACCCCGCAGGATGTGTCCATTATGGGCATTGACGACATCGACATGGCCCAGTACATGTCCACCAAGCTGACATCGGTTCACATCCCGGTGGAGGAGATGGGGCAGATGGCCACCAAGATCCTCCTGGACCGCATCAACGGAGGACACTCCATCCACATGAAGATCTCCATGCCCTTTTACATCGCGGAGCGGGAGAGCTGCGCCAAGCCCCCCAAGACCCCCTGGCGACCCCGTCAGGGGCAGTGAATGCAGGCTCCCGATCATCCTTTTCCGTTGCCTTGACGATCCAACACCATGTGCGCCTTTCCGGAGGGAGGCATGTGCCCGGCACATGCCTCCCTCTTTGCGCCTGGTGCGATGGATAGCCCCCGCGTACTTAGAACCTGTATGCACAGGCGGGGATGCCAGATTGGCGGCAAAAGCACCGCTAAGACGGCGGTTAACGCCTGTGCATACAGGTTCATAGAGCAATCATCAGAAATCCTAGCAAAAGTGCAGGACGCCAAATGGCGCATGGCGTCGCCTTTTGGGGGTGTCAGTCCGCCCGCATCCTCCGGCTATGGACAATAGGTTCCTATACCATCTGGCGGAACACCCGCTCGTAGGCGGCCAGGGCACTGTCCAGAACGTCGATGGTCTGGAGATTTAAGAAGGTCTTGTTGCCGGCGGCCACAATGACCCCCTCCGCCGCCAGGGCCATGGCAAACTCGTTCATTCGCTTGCCGCCCTCGGAGCGGCGGGCGGCGATCTCCTCCTGGCTGAACTCCGGGAAGGTGGCGATGTGCTTGAAGCCAGTGACATCGATCTGCATGATGGAGCCCTGATGGGTGATGACAGCGGGCACCTCGTATTGGTTGGCCAGATCCGTCAGATCCCGTGCAAACCGCTCCGCCGCCGCCTCCAGTTTCTCATGGGCGTTAGTCCGCTCCAGCTCGCACAGGGCGGTGTATCCGGCTGCGCAGCTGACGGGGTTGGCGCTGAGGGTGCCGCCCAGCATGATGGTCCGTCCGGCGGTGTGGGAGACGCCGGGTGTCACCAGGGCCATGATCTCGTCCCGCGCGCCCACACCGCCGGCGGAGGCGAAACCACCGGCGATGATCTTGCCAAAGACAGTGATATCCGCCCGGACATCAAAGGTGGCCTGGGCCCCGCCCATGCCCAGCCGGAAACCGGTGACTACCTCGTCCATAATCAGCAGCACGCCGTACTTGTCGCACAGCTGGCGGACCTGCTGGTGGTAGCCCCGCTGGACGGGCACGCCGCCGGAGTCCTGTCCAATGGGCTCCATGATGAAGGCAGCGGTGCCGCCCCTGGCCTCGTTCTCCACAAAGCGCCGCTCCAGGGCCTCGATATCGTTGATCATCACAGCGGAGGTGTTCTTCAGTGTATCCCCAGGGATGCCAGAGGCAAAGGCGGTGCCGGTGTTCACGGTGCGCACATCATAGACAATGTGGTCGCTCCAGCCATCGTAGCAGCCCTTGAGCTTGACGATCTGGTCCCTGCCCGTAAAGGCCCGAGCCAGACGGATGGCCACCATCACCGCCTCCGTGCCGCTGCCCAGCATCCGGAACTTGTCGCAGGAGGGGTAGTAGGAGCAGATCTTCTCTGCCAGTTTCCGTTCGTACTCGTGGTAGAGGCCGGTGAGATACCCGGTGTCCTCCATCATCTTCACCACAGCTTCCCGGATGGGCGGGTAGTTGTTGCCCAGGATGGTGACGCCGCCGGCATTGAGCAGATCGATATAGCGGTTGCCATCGATATCGTAGAGGTAGGGACCATCGGCCCTGACAATATCCAGAGGGAAGGGGTGGTTCAGCGCCAAATTGTGCTGTACGCCGCCGGGGATATAGTGCTTGGCCGCCTCGATGGCTGACTTGGAGCCGGCGCATTTCTCGTTAAAGTGCTTCTGATAGACCTCCAGGCTCTCCGGGGGCAGGTGCTTGCCGTTGTGGATGACCTGGGCGGCCCGCTGGTGGATGGCGGCGGCATCATAGCCGTTGAGATAGTCTTGGTGCAGCATAGTCACTCTTCCTTTCCTTCGTTTAACGTGTTGTATACCTGACTGAGGGCAAAAAAAGCGGACTTGTAGGAGCGGTAGAGCCGGTCGTACCGCTCCCGCAGGGCGCTCTGGGGCTCAAAGACCCGGTCAAATGCGCCGGTTTTATCCAGGACAGCGTACCCGTCGGTGTGCTCCCGCAGGCCGGTCTCCACGCACACCGCCAGGCCTACATTTCCCGCGAACCGGGGGTCCCGCATGGTGGCGATGGGGTCGCCCAGGATGTTGGCGATGGTCTGCACGCTCTCCGGCAGCATCATTCCGCCGCCGATCCCCCGCAGCTGCCCCACGTCCCAGCCGTGGTCTGCCATATAGAACTCCTTGAGCCACAGCAGGTTGAAGCCCATCCCCTCCAGCACCGCCCGGGCGATCTGTCCCCGGGTGGTCCCAGCCTCCAGATTCAGCAGGGAGGCCCGGGAGCGCACATCGCTGATAGGAGCCGAGGCGCCGGTCAGGAAGGGGAGAAACAGCACATCCCGGTAGGAGGAGCTGTCCGCACTCTCCTCCCCCAGCAGGGAGTACACGTCCAGGCCCTCCGCCAGTTCCTTCTGGTAGTGGTGGCGGATCAGGTAGTCAATGCAGTTCCCGCCGGAGTCGCTCTCGTAGTAGTGGTACCACTGGCCCGGCACCGGGGAGGGGCGGATGGTGGACACGTCGCTGTACTCCCTGGCCGTCACTGCCAGCCACGCGGAGGTGCCGATGTAGATGTGGGCATCGCCGGGGTGGGTGCAGGCCGCGCCCAGTACCGCTGTGGCGTGGTCGCAGCAGCCGCCGTAGACCGGCGTCCCCTCGTTGAGCCCCAGCAGCCGGGCCGCCGGAGCGGTCAGCCGTCCCACCAGGTCCTCCGAGCGCACCACCCGCTCCGGCACCAGCCGGCGGGGGAAGCCGCTCTGGAGGAATTTGGCCTGGTCCCAGCGGCCCTGGAATACATCGAAGAGCCGCGTGGTCCTGGCCCCGGTAAACTCGTAGACCATGACCCCGGTCATGCGTAGGAGCAGATACCCCTGGAGATCCAGCAGCTTGTAGGCCCCCCGGACCAGCTCCGGCTCCCTCTCCACAAACCAGCGCAGCTTGGCGATGACGTTCTTCCCTGTGTAGAGCTCCCGGCCGGCCAGGGCGTTGAGCCAGGCGGCCTGGTCCATGGCCCGGCCATCCATCCACATGACGCAGTCGCTCAGGGGGGTCCCATTACGGTCCACAAAGATGATGGTGGACCCGGTGTGGGATAGGGCGATGCCCTTGACTTGGGAGGGGAGAATGGCGGCGGCGTCCATGACCTGCCGTGTGGCCTCCAGCAGGGAGGCCCAGGCTGTGTCCGGGCTCTGGACCGCCCAGCCCTTCCGGGGATAGTAGGTGCTGTAGGGCCGGCTGCAGGAGGCCAGGATCCGGTGGTCGCTGCCCACCAGGGCGGCCTTCACGCTGCCAGAGCCAAAATCAAAGGTCAGAGAATAGGCTTTCATGTTGTTTCCTCCCGCTGTGTGGCCTCTGTCTGCCCGGGCTTGCGCCCTGTCTATATCATGGCCCTAAAAAAGGGATTCCGTCAAGCAGAAAAAGAGCAAACGTTTTCATTAGTGTTGCATGACCGGAGCCGGCCCTTGCGCCTTGCCGGGGCTCTGGACCGCCGGCCCTCAGCACGCGGCCTGGAACGCAGTGTTGCCGGCGATGATGGTCCTGCGGACCCGGATATCCTCGTCAATGAGCACAAAATCTGCGTCTGCCCCCACTGCAATGACCCCCTTCTGCCCATAGATGCCCATGAGCCGGGCGGGGTTGGCGGTGACGGGCCTGAGGGCATCGGCCATGGACAGGCAGTTATTGCGCTTGTAGTTTATTACCGCATCGTTGAGGGCCAGGACGCTGCCGGCGAAGAAGCCGTTGTCCAGGTGGGCGCCCTTCTCGTTGATGGTGACATGCTGGCCGGCCAGAGTGGACTCCCCGTAGCCCATGCCGGCAAAGCGCATGGAGTCTGTCACCAGGATCATCTGGTCGATCCCCTTCAGCTTCAGCAGGGCCCGCTGGGTGGCCGGGTGAATGTGGAGGTTGTCCACAATGAGCTCGCAGAAGACCCCTGGGTGCTCGCTGGCCGCGCAGACCACACCGGGCTCCCGGTGCTGGAGCTGGTGCATGGCGCAGAACGTGTGGGTCACTGAGACAGCCCCCAGCCGGAAGGCGGCCATGGCGTCCTCGTAATGGGCCAGCGTGTGGCCCAGGGAGACCCGGATGCCCGCCTGGACGCAGCGGCGGATAAAGTCCATGTTTCCCGGCTCCTCCGGGGCTACGGTCACCAGCTTGACCACCTGCTCCAGCCCCTCCACCAGGGCGTAGTCCGCCGGGACGATAAACTCCCTGGGCTGAGCGCCGCCCCAGTCCGGGGAGAGGAAGGGGCCCTCCATGTGGCAGCCCAGCACCTGGGTGCCCGGGTGGGGGATGTTCATCAGCTCTCCAATGGACTCCATGGCGCGGCGCACGTCGGCAAAGCCCATGGACATGGTGGTGGGGTAGAGGGAGGACACGCCAGTCTCCGGCAGGCGCACCAGCAGCTCCAGCGCCTCCTGGTTCCTGGCATCCATAAAGTCGTAGTTGTAGGCGCCGTGTTTGTGGATGTCAATAAAGCCCGGGCTGAGATAGAGCCCCTGGCCATCGGTCACCTGATATTCCGAGAGATTTACCGCCTCTTGCGGCAAAATGGCACGGACCTTGTGGTCAAAAATAACCGCATGGTTTTCCAGAATGTTGTGTTCGCTAACAATTTTTGCATTAAGAATGACGTTCATTGTTCTTGCCTCCTATCCAATCAGAACGGGTAAAATCGGCAAATATTGGTACAAAATTCACATAGAACCCAGCCGATTAATGAGATAATAGTAGCACTTTGTTGGAGAAAAGTCAATCAACAAGAGTAGCAAAATATGCAAATAAATTTTGTTAATTTTTCCTGTAACTGTTCATTTCTGATGCAAACGTTTTCGTAAATAGATGTTGACATTACGGAGCGGGATGGTATACTGAAAGAAAGATTGTACACAATGTCCAGTTTGTGGCAGAGATTTCAGGCCCTGCTTGTAGACAATGCAAAAACCTGTCGTCCAATCGATTTTCCCTATGCAAAGGATTGAGAAATCAGCAAAAAATGACAGCGCCAGCTCTGTCAACAGAGCTGGGCCCCTCAAGGAGAAGACAAATGGCAAGTATGTTGATTGTTCACGGCGGCGCACCAACGGCGGTTATGAACGCCTCCCTGTACGGCATCATCGAGGAGGCCCGTACCAGCGGCGGCGTGGACCGGGTTCTAGCCGCCATCGGGGGCAGCGAGGCGGTACTGCTGGAGCGGTTCATGGATCTGCTGGCTTACCCGGAGGATGAGACCCGCCGGCTGCTCCACACCCCGGCATCCTCCATCGGCACCTCCCGCTTTGCCCTGGAGCCGGCCCACTACCAGCAGATGCGCCAGGTGCTGGAGCGCCACGACATCCGCTGGGTGTTGATGAACGGCGGCAACGGCACCATGGACGCCTGCGGCAAACTCCACCGGGTCTGCGCCGGAGCGGGGATCACTGTTGTGGGCGTGCCCAAGACCATTGACAACGACATCGCTGTTACGGACCACGCCCCCGGCTACGCCAGCGCGGCCCGGTTTGTGGCGGCGGTGACTCGGGAGGTAGCCTGCGATGTGGCGGCCCTGCCCATCCATGTGAGCATTATCGAGACCATGGGGCGCAACGCCGGATGGCTGACCGCAGCCTCGGCCCTGGCCCGACGGGAGGCCGGGGACGGGCCTCATCTTATCTATCTGCCCGAGCGTCCCTTCCGGATGGACTGGTTCCTGGAGGACGTGGAGCGCCTCAGCCGGAGGCATGGCGGCGTAGTGGCCGTCTGCAGCGAGGGCCTGCGGGGACAGGATGGCCAACTGCTAGTCCCGCCCGTCTTCACCGCCGGCCGGTCGGTGTACCCCAGCTACGCGGGTATGCACCTGGCCAATGCGGTAACCCGGGAGTTGGGTATCAAGGCCCGCTATGAGAAGGCCGGCCTGTGCGAGCGCTCATCCATCCCCTGGCAGTCCCCGGTGGACCGGGCGGAGGCGGAGGCCGTGGGACGGGAGGCGGTGCGGGCGGCCCTGTCCGGCGCGGGCGGGTGCATGATCGGCATAGAGCGGGTCAGCTCCCGGCCCTATGCGGCCAGGTTTACCCGGATCCCGGTAGAGCAGGTGATGCTCCACGAGCGGACGCTGCCCGGGGAGTGGATCAATGAGCGGGGCAACGATGTGACAGAGGGATTTATCGACTGGTGCCGCCCGCTGGTGGGAGATGAGCTGGGGGACCACCTGCAGTTCACAAAGCTGTATGCGAAGGAGACAGGGAAAATATGAAGCATCTGTATTTGAATTTGAAGCGGTTCGACATCCCGCCGGCATACGGCGGCGTCAACCGCCTCTCCCCCGGCGACCGCTGGGGCGCCTGTATTGTGGAGCAGACCCAGGATGAGCTGGGGAGATATGACCCCGCCAGAGTGGAGTTTGTCCAGTTCTTCCCGGAGGCCCACATCCTCAGCGCCCTCTCCGCTAGGCGGCCGGGCAGCCCCATCCAGGTGGGGTGCCAGGGGGTCCACCGGGCGGACACAGGGGCCGGCGGATTCGGCGCCTTTACCACCAGCCGGACCGCCAACAGTATGCGGGCCCTAGGATGTGTACATACTATCATCGGACACTGTGAGGAGCGGGGCGACAAGCGGGGCATCCTTGCGGAGGCCGGGGTGTCGGACGCGTCCGCTGTCAACCGCCTGCTCAACCAGGAAATCAAATGCGCCCAGGCAGCGGGGCTCTCGGTGCTCTACTGCATCGGGGAGACGGAGGCGGAGCAGCCCGCCTGGGAGCGGGTGCTGGGCGAGCAGCTGGATGAGGGCCTGGAGGGGGTGGACAGGAGCCGCGTTGTCATCGCCTACGAGCCCGTCTGGTCCATCGGCCCCGGCAAAACGCCGGCGGGGAAGGCGTATATTGCCCAGATCGCCCGCTTTGTCAAGGAGAGGACCGGGGGGATGGAGGTGGTCTACGGCGGCGGCCTGAAGACGGACAACGCCCGAATGCTGGCCTCTATTGAGGCGATTGACGGAGGCCTTATCGCCCTGACCCGGTTTCAGGGGGAGATCGGCTTTTATCCCCAGGAGTATCTGGAAATCATTCGTTTGTATGTAGGAGAGTGACCATGAAGCTGGAATTTGAGTATGGACACGGCACCATGACAGCCGAGCTGCCGGAGAGCACCGATGTGTTTATCCCCGGCGAGACCGTGCCGGACCCGCCCTGCCTGCCCCAGGACTGGGACAGCCTCTATGCCGCCACCCTGGAGTGCATCCGGCATCCCATTGGGATGCCGCCCCTCAAGGAGCTTGCCGGTCCCGGGAAGAGGGTAGTGTTCGTTATCCCGGACATCGTCAAAGGGGGCTGTCAGCCCACCGCCCACCGGCGGGTGGCCATCCGGGCCTGCCTGGACGAGCTGTACGCCGCCGGAGTGGACAAGGGGGACATCCTTCTGCTGTTCTCCAATGGCCTCCATCCCCGGACCACCGTACCGGAGATGAGGAAGATCCTGGGGGAGGCGCTCTTCAACGAGTTCTACTGGACCCATCAGATCACCAGCCATGACAGCGAGGACTACGACCACCTGGTGGATCTGGGGACCACAGACCGGGGAGACCCGGTGCTGATGAACAAGTACGTCTTTGACTGCGACATCCCTATTTTGATCGGGCACACCCAGGGCAACCCCTACGGCGGCTATTCCGGCGGCTATAAGCACTGCGCCACCGGCATCACCCACTGGCGCTCCATTGCCAGCCACCACGTCCCCGACGTGATGCACCGCCCGGACTTCACACCGGTGTCCGGCCACAGCCTCATGCGCACCAAGTTCGATGAGATCGGCATGTGGATGGAGCAGAAAATGGGGCATCCCTTCTTCTGCTGCGATGCGGTGCTGGACACCTGTTCCCGGCAGCTGGAGCTCCACGCCGGCTGCGCCGCCCAGATGCAGGGCAAGTCCTGGGAGACCGCCAACAGGCGGACCTATGTGCCCTTTGCAGAGAAGAAGTACGACGTTATGGTCTTTGGGATGCCCCAGGACTTCCACTACGGCAACGGTATGGGCACCAATCCCATCCAGATGATGCAGGCCCTGTCCGCCCAGGTCATCCGCCACAAGCGGGTGCTCAAGGACAACTGCGTCATCATCTGCTCATCCCTGTGCAACGGCTACTTCCACGATGAGCGGTGGCCCTATCTGCGGGAGCTCTATGAGCTGTTCCAGCACGACTATATGAACACGCTGCCGGATCTCAACCGCTACGGGGAGTATTTTGCCACCAACCAGGAGTATATCCGGAAATATCGGTTCTGCAATGCTTTCCACCCCTTCCACGGCTTTTCCATGATCTCCTGCGCCCACATTGCGGAGATGAACACGGCGGCGATCTATATTGTGGGGGCCCAGGAGCCCGGCATTGCCCGGAGCATGGGTATGAAAACTCGGGCCACCTTTGAGGAGGCCCTGGCCGATGCCATGGGGAAATATGTGGGCCCATCACCCAGCATCCTGGCCCTGCCCCAGACCTTTAAGCTCAGCGCTGTCCACCTGTGCATGAAGGGGGACGACCTCTCCGGCGTGTAGGCGGGAGAGGCAGGCACATATTTTAGCGCACTGCGTTAAGATATCAGGGCTTGTTCACATAGGTCCAAAGGCACGGCCCTCCGGCAGCTTTTGCCGGCTGCTGCGCGACCGTTTTTTGACGTACGCCGGGAAATGCTTACTCTGCATCCGGCGAAAGCCTGCTGGAAATTCCGCACATTTGTCTTGTGTGAACAGGTCCTAGGCAACAACAGGTCATGAAGAAATTGAGGAGGATTACTATGAAAAAACTAACGGCTCTCGTACTGACATTTGCCATGGTCCTCGGACTGGCCGCCTGCGGCGGCGGGAACGGGGCCCCGACCAGCACGCCGGGGCCCGGTAATTCCACTGGCGGGGACAAGACCTACAGCCTGAAGGTTGCCGGCATCGATGGAAGTATCACCCTCTTCCCGGTGTACGTGGCCCAGGAGAAGGGGTGGTTTGATGAGGCCAGCCTGGACATTGAGCGTCTGGGGTTCACCAACGGGCCGGTGACCATGGAGGCCATCGATACCTGGGATATCAGCGTGACGGGCGTTGGCGGCGTCCTGTCCGGCCTGATCTCCTATGACGCCGTCCTTTTGGGCACTGTCGGTACAGACGATGGCACGCAGTACCTCTTTGTCCGCCCGGACAGCAAGGTGGCTGCCGCCGGCAAAGGTCACAACAGCATTAACCAAGAGATCATCGGCGATGCGGAGTCCTGGAAGGGCATGAGCGTCAACAGCACCTACGGCACGGTTCTCCACTACTTACTGCTCAAAACCCTCAGCGGCTTCGGCCTGACCATTGACGATGTGGTTGTGAACTGGATGGACATGCCCACTGCCAACGCATCCTTCCTGGCCGGCGAGGGCGATGCCACCTGCGTCAGCGGTGAGGTGAGCTTCAAGCAGGACAAGGATGAGTTTGTGGTGGCCTCCACCGGCCCCCTGGCGGACCTGGGCCTGCAGACCAACTTCGTGGCAAATCCCACCGCCATCAAAAACAGCGAGACCCGGGAGGCCATGAAGGTGTTCCTCCAGGTATTCTTCAGGGCCACCGATTGGATCACAGCCAACCCAGAGGAGGCCACCGACTATATGATCAAGTGGTGCGAGTACGCGGGCAACACCATCGATGAGGAGGTAGCGGCCCTGTACTGCACGGTTGACCCCTACTACACTTTGGAGGACAACTACAACGCCCTGCATGAGGAGGCCCATGACGGCGGAGACTACTGCCGTATTCAGGAGCAGATCCTGGGCGTGCTGAACTTCTTTATTGAGACGGAGAGCTACCAGGCCGGGGACGATGAGCTGTTCCTGAAGGAGGGACACCTGGACACCTCCCTGATCGATGAGCTCTACGGGGCGAGTAAGTAGAAAACGCTGTGTGCGTTTAGGTCCATGGGCTGCCGCCGGACCAGAACGGAACGGAGAGACCGGCTCATCCGTCTCCGGCGGTAGCCTATATCCCTTCTATAAGGAGAAAAGACCATGTCATTGAATCAAAAAGATCTGGAGCAGGGACTGGCCGCGTATAAAAAGAGCAGGAAACGGGAACTTCTGCGGATGATGCTCCTGTCCGCTCTGGGCATTGCGGCCTTTCTCGTGATCTGGCAGCTGGTGGTCCAGTTCAAGCTGGTAAACGTCAGGAACCTGCCGGCCCCCTCCAAGGTGGTGGAAACCATCCTCTATAAAATCAGCAACAAAAACCCGGACGGTAACACGCTGGGCACCAATATCCTGGCCAGCCTGCAGGTGGCGCTCAGCGGCTTTATTCTGGCCCTGGTTATCGGCATTCCCCTAGGGCTCTTCATGGGGTGGTTTACCCCGGTTGACAAATTTGTCCGGCCTGTATTCGAGCTGCTGCGCCCCGTGCCGCCCATCGCATGGATCCCTGTGGTGGTGGTCTTTGTGGGCATCGACCTGAAGGCCAAGGCCACCATTATCTTTCTCTCGGTGTTTGTCCCCTGCGTCATCAACTCCTACACGGGGATCAAGCTGACCAAGAGGACGCTGATCAATGTGGCCAAGACCTTCGGCGCAGGAAATTTTGAGACCTTTATCAAGGTGGGCATCCCCTCCGCCATGCCTATGGTGTTTACCGGCGTGCGCACCGCCCTGGGCGGCGCATGGTCCACCCTGGTGGCGGCGGAGATGCTGGCGGCCAAGGCCGGACTGGGGTACATGCTGCAGGTGGGCCGGAACGTGGCAAGAGCCGATGTGGTGGTGGCCGGCATGGTGACCATCAGTGTGCTGGGCGCTCTGATGGCGCTGGTGCTGGGCATCATCGAGAAGCGTGTGCTCAAGTGGAAGCTGGAGCGGTAAGGAGGGGCGAGAATGTTTTATACAATCGGACAGAGAAAAAAGTGGGAGCGGGTGCTGTACATCGTTCTGCCCATTCTCTCCGTGGCCCTGGTGGTCCTGGCCTACGCCGTGGTGCAGATGCGCCTGCCGTTGCTGCTGCCGGACGCGGGGGAGATGTGGGCCCGGTTTCTCAAGACCTTTACCAACCCCATTAAGGAGGTCAACCTGATCGGGCATATCTGGGCGAGCCTGCGCCGTGTGCTCATCGCCCTGCTCTTCGCCTGGACCCTGGGCATCTCCTTCGGCGTTATGATCGGGTGGAACAGGACCTGCAAGGCCCTCTTCGGTAGCATCTTTGAACTCTTCCGCCCTATCCCGCCTATCGCGTGGATTCCCATTATCATCATGTGGTTCGGCATCGGCGAGTTTCCCAAGGTGCTTATCGTCTTTGTGGGCAGCGTGATCCCGGTGGTCATCAACACCGAGGCGGGCATCCGCATGGTGGAGAAGGAGTATATTGACGTGGGGCGGGTGTTTGGGGCTAAGCGGTCCCAGCTGCTCATGGAGTTCGTGGTGCCCACAGCCCTGCCCTCCATCTTTGCCGGCGTGCGCACCTCTGTCAGCTGCGCCTGGACGGTGGTGCTGGCGGCGGAGATGCTGGGAGCCGACCACGGCGTGGGGGCCCTGGTGACCCGGGGCTGGAACGCAGGCGACATGGCCCTGGTATTTGTTTCCATCATCTGCATCGGCATTATCGGGGCTATCCTGGCCTTCATTCTCAACAAGCTGGAAAGGGTGGTATGTCCATGGAACAACTGACAAGCGGCCTGGTGGTGGAGCACGTATCCAAGACCTTTTTCAGTCAGGACGGCTATTTTACAGCGGTGGAGGACGTGAGCTTCACCCTCAACGATGGGGAGTTCCTGGTGATCCTGGGGCCGGGACGCTGCGGAAAAACGGTGCTGCTGAACATGATCGCCGGCATTGAGGAAAAGACCGGCGGCAGCATCCTCTACAACGGCCAGGAGAAGACCGGGGCGCACCCCGACTTCGGCATGGTTTTCCAGAGCCTGGCCCTCATGCCCTTTAAGACGGTCATGGAGAATGTGGAGCTGCCCCTGAAGCTGCGGGGCGTGGCCAAAGAGGAGCGGCGGAAAACCGCCCAGCACTATATCCAGCTGGTGGGGCTGACGGGCTTTGAGAAGTCCTACCCCCACGAGCTCTCCGGCGGCATGAAACAGCGGGTGGGCATCGCCCGGGCCTATACTGCCAACCCCAAGGTGCTCATTATGGACGAGCCCTTCGGCCAGCTGGACGCCCAGACCCGCTACTCCATGCAGAATGAGATCCTGCGCATCTGGGAGGCAGAGCGGCGCACGGTGATCTTCGTCACCAACAATATTGAGGAGGCCTGCTACCTGGGCGACCGGATCATTCTGCTCAGTGACTGCCCCGCCACGGTGAAGGAGACCTACCCCATCGACCTGCCCCGGCCAAGGGACATGGTCAGCCGGGAGTTCCTGAGCATCCGCACCAGGATTTCTGACAACACGGAACTGGCCATCTGACGAGGAGGGAAAAACATGGAGCGAAAAGCGGATAACAGGCCGGTTAAGGTGGAGGTCAGGGACCTGACAAAGAAATTTGGCGACCTGCTGGTGCTGGACAACCTGAATTTTACCATTAAAAAGAACGAGTTTGTCTGCGTGGTAGGGCCCACCGGCTGCGGCAAGACCACCTTTCTCAACGTGCTCACCCGTATTCACGAGCCAACGGAGGGGGATCTGTATATTGACGGCCAGCCCGCCGACCCCCGGAAACACAGCATATCCTTTGTCTTTCAGGAGCCCTCCGCCTTTCCATGGCTGACGGTGGAGGAGAATATCGCCTTTGGCCTGAAGGTAAAAAAGCTCAGCAGTGAGGAGATCAAAAAGCGGGTGGAGCAGATCATCTCCCTGATGGGCCTGGAGCGATACCGGAAGTCCTACCCCAGGGAGCTGTCGGTGAGCGTGGTGCAGCGGGTGATTATCGGCCGGTCCTTTGCCATGCAGCCGGATCTGCTGTTGATGGACGAGCCCTACGGCCAGATGGATGTGAAGGTTCGCTTCTACCTGGAGGACGAAGTCATCCGGCTGTGGAAGGAGCTGGGGAGCACGGTGGTGTTCATCACCCACAACATTGAGGAGGCCGTATACCTGGCCGAGCGGGTGATTATCCTGACCAACAAGCCCGCCGGCATCAAGGAGGAGGTCTTCATCGACCTGCCCCACCCCCGGGATATTACGGATCCCAGGTTTATCGAATACCGCAACTATATCACCAACAAAATCAAGTGGTGGTAACGTCCCGGCGCGAGACGCCGGTAGGGGAGATGATAGTATGAGAATTTTAGAAATGCCAGCGCCGGAGCAGCTGGTGCTCCGGGAGGTCCCCCGGCCGGAGCTGCGGCCGGGGTGCGCGGTGATCCGCATGGAATACTGCGGCATCTGCGGCTCCGACCTGACAGCCTACACAGGGAAAAATCCGACTGTCCGCTATCCGGTGGCCGGTATCGGTCATGAGGGCATCGGCATCATAGAGGAGATCGGGGAGAACGTCCAGGGGCTCCGCCCCGGTGACAGGGTGGCCCTGGAGCCGTATATCCCCTGTAGGAGGTGCCATATGTGCGCCGCGGAGCGGTTCAACAACTGCACAGACATCCGCGTGGCAGGCGTCCACACCGGCGGCATGATGGCGGACTATGTGGTATTCCCCACAGCGCTGCTGCACAAGGTACCCCAGGGCCTGGACCCGCTGGACGCAGCCCTGACGGAGCCGCTGACCATTGGCCTCCACGCTGCCAGCCGTATCGGTGTGTCCCCGGGGGAGCACTGCGTGATTACCGGTGCGGGACCCATCGGCCTGCTGGCCGCCCTGGGGGTGAAGAGCAGGGGCGCCGAGCCCATTCTGGTGGATGTGGTGGAGGATAGGCTCCAGTTCGCCCTGGCGTGCGGCATTACATACACCTTCAACAGCGCCCAGGGGGATCTGCCGGCCTACCTGCGGGAGGTCGCTGGAGATCTGCCCCAGACTATGCTGGAGTGTACCGGCTCCCCAGTGATCCTGGCGGCCATGCACGACTATGTGCATCACGGCGGACGCATCGCCCTGGTGGGCTGGCCCAAGGGCCCGGTGACTGTCAACACCGTCAGGTGTATTCAGAAGGAGCTGGATATCCGCCCCTCCCGTAACTCCAACAAGCAGTTCCCCGCCAGCCTGTCCCTGATCGCCTCCGGACAGATCCCCACCCGGCGCCTCATCACCAAAGTAGTGGAGCTGGCGGATACGGAGGCGGTTATGCTGGACATGATGGCCCACCCAGGGAACTATATAAAAGTGGTCGTAAGATTGTGAGAGAGCAGGGAGGAAACACGCTATGCTGACAACAACCAAGGAGATGCTGAGAAGGGCCCAGGAGGGCGGCTACGCTGTGGCGGCGGTGAACACCCAGGGCGGTACGTATGACATCATCCGGGCCGTTTGTATGGCGGCCCAGGAGTTGCGTTCGCCGGTGATCCTGGCCCACTACCTCTCCACAGGGGCCTATTCGGGCCACGACTGGTTCTACCAGACCGCCAAGTGGATGGCAGAGAAGGTGGATGTGCCAGTGGCCATCCACCTAGACCACGGGGATACGGTGGACCACTGCCGGGAGTGTCTGGAGCTAGGCTTCACCTCTATTATGTACGATGGCTCATCGCTCCCTCTGGAGGAGAACGCCGCCAACACCAACCAGGTCATCACCGCCTGCCATGAGCGGGGCGTTATGGTGGAGGCAGAGATTGGTCAGATCGGCCGCCTTGACGCGCAGGGGAACAATATGGACAGCACCAACGTGGCGGACCCGGAGCAGGTGCTGGCGTATCTGGAGCTGTGCAGTCCGGACTCGCTGGCTGTCGGCATCGGCAACGCCCACGGCTTCTACAAGGCAAAGCCGGAGATCCATCTGGAGGTGCTGGAGGCGGTCCGCCGTCACACGGACGTGCCCTTTGTGCTCCACGGGTGTACAGGCATGGATACGGAGATGATCCGCACCGCTGTTGGCTTTGGCGTGGCAAAGATCAACTTTGGCACCCAGGTGCGCCACAACTACATGACCTACCTCCGGGAGGGCTGCAAGATGGACTTCCAGGATCACGCCTGGAGGCTGTCGGCCTACGCGGAGGAGCGGTTGCGGGGGGACATCCGGGAGATCATCCGGTTAGCCGGGTCTGAGGGCCGGGCCTGACAGTCCGCCTTCGCTTTTAGAACCTGCTTCACAGGCGCTCGATAACTGTGAATACAGGTTCTTACAAACAAAACAGTGCCTCCGGACCTGCGCTTGGCAGGGGTCCGGAGGCACTGCTTTTATCTTCAGCAGAGTGCTCTGGGGGCGCGTGGAAATCGCCCGGCAACAGCCCCGTCTAAAGGCGGGCATACTGCCACTTATTATAGGATAGGCGCTGATGCAGATAATGACAACCATTAGGGCGATAAAGAGCTTGTCTACTGCCCGGTTGCCCAATCTCCTGTTCAACACACCTTTCAGCATCTGGAGCCAGGCGACAGAGTGTACAGCGTCAATCGTGGAAAAGCCGTTGTGCTGTCTGTGATTGGTACTGAGCCTATCAAAGCTGGACTCAGCATTGTCGGAAACCATATCGACTCACCCCGTATTGATCTGAAGCAAAATCCGCTGTACGAGGACGGTGGTACGGCGCTGATAAAGACCCACTATTACGGCGGCATCAAATAGAAGTACCAGTGGCTCGCCCGTCAATTGGCATGATACGGCGTGATAATCCGCGCCGATGGCAGCAAATTGGAAATCAGTATTGGCGACCACCCGATGATCCAGTCTTTTTTATCACAGATCTGTTGCCCCATCTAGCCGCGGATCAGATGAAGAAAACGTTGAGCGAAGCAATTCCCGGTGAAGACCTCAACGTCATTACTGGAAACCTTCCGTCAGGCGGCGAGGAGGACAAGGACCGTTTCAAGCAGGGAATCCTGAAGTTGCTGAATGAGAGATATGGCATGGTTGAAGAGGATTTTGTCTCCGCCGAGCTGGAGCTGGTGCCTGCCGGTGAGGTCCGGAATGTCGGCTTTGACCGGAACGTGGTTGCTGCTTCTGGACAGCCTGAACTGCCCCCCGTCAAGTAGACAGTGAAATAAGGTGCAAAATTTTTTCAGGCTGCTCTGTATTGAGTGAAGACTTCCATCGGTGTATGGACGCCCAGGCGGCGCTGGAGGCGGCTGAAATTGTAGTAGGCAATATACTCCCGGATCATCCGGCATAGCAGCTCCCGGCTGGTGAATTTCCTACCATAGTACCGCTCCCGCTTGAGGATGCCCCAGAAGCCCTCCATAGGCCCGTTGTCAATACATTTGCCCACCCAGGACATACTCTGCGTCATCCCGGCTGTGGCCAGCTTGTCCTGGAACACCCTGGTCGTATATTGAAAGCCCCTGTCGCTGTGGAACAGCGGGTGCGCATCAGGATTGGCAGCCAGAGCCTGACGCTCTTTCAAATCAAGTTAAAAGCCGCCAACGCAATGCTCTATACCTTCCCCGTTACGGACCGATCTTGGCACTATATTGGCACTCTGCGCCGCCAAGAGGAATCGTATGAACAAGAGCAATAGCATCCGTGTCATAGACTCGGTGCGTAAATCCTTGGCGGCCTGATCAGGCGTGTCCTTCAGGACTGCATTTGTTGGATGTTAAGATGTTGCTCATAGTGTTCCAGTATTTTGATTATCTGGGCGCGATGGTGATTGTAATTGAGCATGATCTGGATGCAATTTGGAATGCGGATGATATCGTAGAGATGGGGGCTGGCGGCGGAAAACATGGTGATCATCTGCAAAGGTGAAGGGGGGCGCTGTATGCAGGCACACCATAGGCCAACTTCTTAGGTGAAATGGCTCCAAGGTATCTCCGCATTCTGCACAAAGCGAAACTTACCTTTGATAGAAGCTCTCTGAACAGACTCTAGACGGCAAACAGAAACCAAACACGGGGCAATTGCCATTACATTGAGAATGTTCACCCCGTAATTATCAGCCTCGCTGACTATGAATGGCTGAACGGCAAAATCCTACCTGATATCTAAAGCGGTGGAATAAGGCAACTACGCCAAAACTGCGCCACCTAAATAGGATACCTTGACTGTGTTTATTCTTTAGCGTATAATGGCAATATGGTCGAGGATTTCTCGTGGCTCCTAGTCTAGATGGCAGGGAAAGAATCGGTTCATAAGCTATACATATAGGTGGGTTCGTGCCCCCTGGGGAAAGGCTTGGCGGAGCTGGTAGCACAGCGCCCCCTGCTCCGCCGTCCGGCCCGTTTCCGCCTGATACT